>JADFWA010000261.1 GCA_015222855.1 Pseudomonadota bacterium
GATTCGGGGATTGGAGCCTGTCTTCTGATTCGTAAAAAGGCCATAGATGAGGTTGGGATGTTTGATGAACGGTATTTTTTCTTCTTTGAAGAAACAGACTGGGCTTTGCAGATGCGTTCCGCTGGCTGGAAGGTATATCATGTCCCTTCGGCCTGTATTTATCATTTGCAGGGACAGAGTATTGGTGGAAATATTCGCTCACGGATAGAATTTTATCGTTCCAGATACCAGTTTTTCCAAAAATGGAAAAGTCGTTCTTATAATGTTCTGGTCTCTTTCGCTGTTGTTCTTCGGTTGGTTGCTAACTGGTTGTCAGCATCTATCGCTTGTGTTTTGACATTATGGATGAATAAGAGGGTGAGAGATAAGTGGATCGTTTATTCTCAGCTTATACTCTGGCATTTGAGGGGTTGTCCTTAATGTTGTTTATCAAATCACAGATTCTGAATTGAGAGGGGGATAATGGAGTAATCCATTAAATCAAAAATGCGATTAAATATGATTAAACTGCTCCGGGAGAAAAAGGTTCTGCGGAACTGGGAGAAAAAGGGGAAACCCGTCCCACCGCCGGATCTGGTGAAACAGAAGACCGTAAAGGGGTATGCAAGGAAATTTTCTCTCGACACTCTAATAGAAACAGGAACTTATCTGGGTGATATGGTGGACGCAACCAGGGATACGTTTGGCAGAATCTTTTCGATAGAACTCGATGATGCCCTTTATGAGCGTGCAAGGAAGAAGTTTTCTAAGTTTGATTACATCTCAATAGTTCAGGGAGACAGCGGTGAGGTGCTGCCAGTCATCCTTGCCGATATCAAACAGCCATGTCTGTTCTGGCTTGATGGCCACTATTCGGGTGGGATTACGGCAAAAGGCAGGCTGGAGACGCCTATTTCGCAGGAACTGTACCATATCCTTGCTCATTCTGTTGAAGGGCATGTTATTCTAATAGATGATGCCCGTCTTTTTACCGGTCGGGATAACTATCCGACTATAGAAGAGATACAGGAATTGGTTTTCAAGAGGCATCCCGACTGGATATTTGAAGTTAAAAATGACATTATCCGGATTCATGGAAGGGCACAATAAGGTTATGAGGCGATATTTCAATTTGTTGCGGAATTTATCCAACTGGTGGCTGTACCTGGCGGTCAAGTTCGGTCTGAGCGGTGTAGATCCGATACTGTTCAGGACACGAAAACATGTACTTGTTGAGGTGCCCCGGAGACTCCTTCAGACCTTTAAAGAAATCTTCATGGATGAGTGTTATTATAGTGTTATTATATGGTGGGGCTGGGTCTGGATGTTCCCCACAGTCCCGTTGTCATAGATATCGGAGCAAATGCTGGATTTTTTACGCTCTTTGCCGCTTCGCGTTTTTCCGATGCAAGGATTTTATCCTTTGAACCTGTTCCTTCCAACTTCAGACAACTGGAGCGCAACCGGAGCTTGAATAAGAATTGCCGGATTACGTGTTTTGAAAAGGCTGTTGCAGGGCATTCTGGCAAGATTTCATTGGGACTGGATGCGGATGACAGTTTTACGACGGATGCCACGATTTTTGAGAGGCGAGATAAAGAAGATGAGATAATTGAGGCACCTTCTGTAACCCTCCCGGAGATATTTGATGAATTTGGACTGGAGAGGTGTGATGTGTTGAAGATGGATTGTGAAGGCGCTGAGTATGAAATCCTCTACAACTGTCCGCCGTCTTACATGTCCCGAATTTCGCAGATAGCGATGGAAGTCCACGGAGGGCCGGAGCCGGAGTATAATATTGAATCCCTGGAGAAGTACCTGAATTCATGCGGGTTTGCGACACGCCGTCGACCGGTCGGGATGTTGTGGGCGTGGCGCAGGTAACGTTGTTACAGACGATGATAATCAAGGGCGGCAGTGAAATAAATAGCAATGTAAGAAACATCCTCCTGATTCAACTGGGTGATATCGGTGATGTGGTCTGGGCGACCCCGACCTTCTGGGCCGTTAAGGAATTATATCCGAATGCGAACGTGTCCGTTCTTTTGCGGGAAGGCTTTGGAGCGCTTCTGGAGGAGGATCCGTCGCTCCACAAAATCTTTGAGGTCAGGAGCTATAAGGGCAGTCTTTTTAATAAGGCGATAGAGCAGATACGATTTATAAGGGGCTTACGCAGGGAAAGATTCGATCTGGTCTTTGATCTCCGCGCTGGTGATCGAGGGGCCATCACTGCCTGGCTTACCGGCGCCCCGGTCAGGGTTGCTATATTTTATGATCGTGGAGTTCCGTTCTGGCGTAACAGGTTGTTCACGCATCTGGTTGCTTCCCCTGCTGCGGCGAAGAGGGTCTTCGGCGCCGCGGAACAATCACTCTGTATTGTGAGAGAACTTGGAATAGATCCGAAAAACGGCATCCCGAAGCTCTGGATATCGAAAGACGTAAAAAAACGGATCCGGGAGATTCTTGATACTGAAAAAATCACTGGTTTTCCACGGTGGATTACACTGAATCCGTTTTCAAGGTGGGAATACAAGGAGTGGGGTTATGACAAATGGGTGCAGATTCTAAACTGGTTGTGGGATGAATACGGAGTTGCGACGGTGATTGTCGGGTCCGGGAATGAAAGGGAAAGAGCTTTTGAACTTATAAATAAATGTCAGGGACAGGTCTTTAATCTGGCAGGCAGAACCACATTGGGTGAGCTGGCAGGCGTTCTTGGTTTCAGTCACCTCCATATAGGTGTGGACAGCGCTGCCCCCCACATTGCCGCCGCCGTGGGTACGCCTACCATAAC
>JADFWA010000262.1 GCA_015222855.1 Pseudomonadota bacterium
AGAAGCGGTTCATCGGGAACTAAAACTTCCAATCCAAGATTATCCCTCAAGGCATTGACCACTCCAATATTCTTGGCTACCCCTCCCGTGAATACAACGTCGGGTTCTATCTTCAGCTTCTTCGCCATTCTGACAACCCTGGTGGCTATAGCGTCATGAAGCCCTGCCACTATGTCAGGGAGTGGTGTTCCCTTGGAGAGGTAAGTCATCACCTCCATCTGGGCAAAAACGGTGCAGGTGTTACTGATCTGAACCTTTTTTGTAGATTTAAGAGAAGTATTCCCCAGTTCCTCTATCTTAAGGCCGAGAGTATCAACGAGAATTTCCAGGAACCTTCCCGTTCCGGCTGCGCACCGGTCATTCATAACGAAGTCGACAAGCTTGCCATTCTTGATCTTGAGCCCCTTGGCATCCTGCCCCCCGATATCGATGGCAGTCCTGGCAGTGGGGAAAAAACTTGCCACCCCTTTGGCATGGCAGGTTAATTCTGTAATCTGGCGGTCGGCAAAAGGAACATTGATCCTCCCGTAGCCGGTGGCTATCACACAGGATATTTCCTCGAAGGACAGGTTGGCCTGCCTGAGTGCATCCTCCATCACCTTGTTAGCCAAACGGCGATGCTCAGGACCAGTGGGACCTATAATAGATGAGCAGGTCTTTCCGTCTCCATTTATAATGACCGCCTTGGTCATGGTGGAACCTAAATCAATACCGGCAAAATAGATGTGAATACCCTCCCAGGTTTTTATGTGAAAGTTCCGAGTTCCGAACTCAAAGCTCCGAGTTGCAGGGTGGGCATTGCCCACCGTTAACCGTGATATAACGGGCGGGGATAAACCCCGCCCCTACATTCAATACGGTTGTTTCTTTGCACGGACAAGCAAAGTTTGTCCATGCTACCCTGCCGGTTCACCGTGAACCGACAACCGGGTTCAGTCGATTAATTCAAGGAAAGCCTGAACCCTGGTCCTGAGTGGTGCTAAAGCCGCTTCGCTGTAGTCGTGCTCTATGTATATGTTTGGCAGGCCAATATGGTTAAGGTAATCCCCGATCCCCGGTACCTCATAACCATGAATGTCGCAATACCTCACCGATTGAAGGATCACTCCATTGACGTCCCATTCCTTGATGTAGTCTTTCACGTAACCGAATCTGCTGTCCAGGTCCTTGATATAATCCTTTTTGGTTTCTCCATATTCTGCTTCCCAGAAGGTACGGGGACATTTTAGCTCCACCAGATAGCGATAGGCCAGTCCGTCCAATGGATCATCTGTGGCCTCCACAACAGGGAAATAGGCCCGGCTGCCCACGCAGGTATCATCCATCACTACATTGGCTCCAACGCTTTCGATCATCTCGATAAGGGCTGTATTATCTATGATGCTTCCCCAGACAAGCAGCCTGTATGGTTTCTTCTCCGGCCCGTCACCGCGCTCCTTAACATCGCTTATAACCTGTTTCAACAGATCATTTCCTTCGTCTATGGGGATGCTCATCAGGGCCACCATTACCTCGATAATCTCCGTTCCCGAGACGAGCGGTGGGTCAGACTTGTTTAGATCATATAATTCCCGCACCAGAGCACGCTGCCGGTTACAGATTTCAACGGCTTCCTTGAGTTTGTCTGCGGAAAGTTCCTTTCCCGTAAATGACTCCAGGGTCTTTATGAAGTCTTCCAATTGTCCCTTGAATTGTTCTTGGGCCGCCTCATGAACCGTGTGGGGCGTATCCAGGAAGTGGTAATATGAGGGGTCGAGGTAGATACGCCAGATATGGGATGCCTTCTCACCGATATCGCAGCTATGACACATGACCACACCGTCGAAGAAGTCATACCTGCCTTTCAACCCCAGGTCAAAGGCGCTGCGAACAAAGGGGCAAACTACCGTGGGTAGGCAGGCGTCTGCCTTGGTTATCGGTTCCTTCATATCTCCCAGTATTCTGAAAGGGGCAATATCAAAGGCGGTCAATATCTCCAGAACAGGATAGAGACAAAAATAGCCCATCACCTGCTTCCCCTCTGCCTTGAGTTCTTTAGCCCGCAGGGCCCGATTCTGATAAATCTCTTTTGCCCTGGCAATTCCTTTTTTTTCTTCTGCTGTCATGGGTAAATTCTCCTTATTGCTAATGTTATCTACTCATTACCACTCTAACCCTCTCTCCTGTCTTACCTTTTTGTGATGGTCCATCATTTCCTCAAGTACCTCCGCCTTACGCATGGTATCGGCATAATCGAAGAGATTAAGGTCGACAATGTCCCCTTCGGCAATCATGGCCGGCACATTCCACTTACTTAACAGTCGGTCTTGGGCAAGAATCAGGTGATTGGTTGCTGTACGACAGGTAATAAGTGGGTGAAACAATGCTCCATCACATTGGAAAGTTCTGGCCCACTCTATGTATGGATAAGCGAAGTATCCCATGTACTCCTTTTCTTTGAGGGCATCCTCAAAGTAGCCGGTGAGCCACTGGTAGGTCTGAGTGGCGATACGCTCTATGGGAT
>JADFWA010000263.1 GCA_015222855.1 Pseudomonadota bacterium
CCCCTTCCGGTCGGGCTTACGGTGCTCTCTCCCGCCACAGTCGGACCACCTGTTTTTTCACTCTGACGCTGCATACTTCTGACCACAGGCTCTTCCGGATCATACAGTTCTTCCGTTTTTTCCGTTACCCGAAAATCTATAGCGGCAGACACCCGAACCGCCGCCTTACCTTTCCCCACAACCTTTTCCAGCATGGATCGAATTCTATCAGAGAGGTTCTTTTCGACATTTCCCTGATACTCTATCTGGGAACCGGTCATCCTTGCCACTTCCGAGACAGGCTCTACCCTGGATAAAACATTACCGCGATTGTCAACCACCGTTACATCCTCAGGACTGAGCCCTTCCACGCTGCTTGCCACCAGACATGTAATTCCTTCTATCTGGGATTCCCGCAGCCCTCTCACCCGCCTCAGTTTTATAATAACCGAAGCGGTCGGCTTTTCCTGTTCTTCAACAAAGAGAGATTTTTTCGGCATCACGATATGCACCCTGCACTGCTGTATCTCATCCAGCCCGCTAATGGTACGTGCAAGCTCTCCCTGAAGGGCCCTCTGGTAATTAAGTCGCTGAACAAATTCCGTAACACCAAGCGCCTTTTTGTCAAAGATTTCAAATCCGACCCCTCCGCCACGGGGCAGGCCGGAGGCGGCCATCTCCAATCTTAATTCGGAAACTTTATCGGAAGGAACCGACATGGTATTACCCGCAGGGGACAGCTCATAGGGAACCTTCTTTTCCTGCAACATGGCAACAATGCTTCCCGCATCTTCAGTGGAAAGATTGGAAAAGAGTACACGGTATTCTGCTTTGTTGACGTAATGTACCAACATCACTATACTTAATAAAGTGATACCGGCAACAGTAAGAATGGTAAGCTTTTTGGATAGGGCCAGTGAATTAAAGCCCTTCCATGCCTGGGCGAAAGATCGCAATATGGATTCCATGTTACACCTGCATCCTCATAATTTCCTGATATGCCTCCAATATCTTGTTTCTCACAACCATCATCGTCTTGAAAGAAATCTCCGCCTTTTCCAGCGCAACGATCGCTTCATGAATACTTCCGGTATTTCCCATTTCAACATTGGTAATGGCCCTGTCGGCATCCAGTTGAAGCCTGTTTATCTCGCCAACCGCGTCTTTAAGGGCGGCGCCGAATGAACCCTTGTCACTTTCACCTCCACCACGGGGTTTCACCGCCTCCGCCAATGACGACATCAGGTCACCCCGAATCGATATATCAGCCATCTTTAAATACCTCCTGCTTTCTTCTAATTTCGAGCCACCGACTTGCAACCACGGACAAACAAGTTTGTCCATGCCACCCGCCGCAAAACAATCATTTTACTTTTTCATTTTTCATTTTGATATTTTCATTTCTTTATCTATTTCCCCATCTCCAGTGTCTTGAGCGCCATGTTTTTCGTCGCGTCAAAGGCTGTTGCGCAGGCCTCATAAGCCCTGCCCACCATAACCATATCAGCCATTTCCGCTACAATATTGATATTGGGCATGGCTACATAGCCATCTTTACCGGCATCAGGATTCGCGGGATCAAAAACCATCTTGACTCCTTCCTTGTCCTCCACAATGCCTTTGACTTTCACCATTCTCAAGGCGTCCTTGAGCTTTGTGTTAAAACCTTCACTCACAGGCTCTGTTGAAAAGACGACGGACCTCCTTCTGTATGGTCCTCCTTCCGGTGTGCGCGTCGTGCTTACATTGGCAAGGTTGCTTGTAATTACACCCATCTTGGCTCGTTGAGCCGCGAGTCCTGATCCACATATCTTAAAAGTGGTAAAAAAATCCATATTACCTTACCTCCCTCAATACACTCTTTATGCTCCTGAATTTCCTTGTCAGAAACTCAACCGTCAGATTATATCTAAGATGGTTTTCCGCCAGGCTGGCCATTTCGGTATCGATATTCACCTTTTTCCCGGAATTCACCACCGTGGAATCAACTTTGCCAAAACTCACTGAATCTGTGGGAAAGTGCCTTTTATCCGTTTTCCTGAGCGCCAATCTCCCTTCATCCCCCCTCGCCGAATCCAGTTCCCTTTGGAAAGTGAGCTCCTTCGACTTGTAGCCCGGGGTGTCCACATTCGCTATATTGGAAGTGATCAATTTATGTCTATCCGACCTGAAACCCAGCATGGCCGACAACATATTCACCGTTTTCCCGAACAATGCCTCCATAAAAAACCTCCCTCATTATTTCCAGTACAAACATAGTGCAAGGCATGTACCAAAATAAGTGAGCTAAAGTGCCTAAAGTGAGCTAAAGTTGAAAAATGCGCTTTCAGCGCAGCCTGTTTCAAATTTGACCGCGCCGAAGGCGTGTACTATTAACTTTAGGCACTTTAAACTTTTTCCCTGCCTACTGCCTGCTGATCCCTGACCCCCTGACTACTGTTCTTGTATTCATTGAGCTTATTGCGCATGGTACGAACACTTATTCCTAAAATTTCTGACGCTTTTGTTTTGTTTCCGTTCACCCTTCCAAGAGTATCAAAAATGAGGTTCTTTTCCATTTCCCATAAGGTAGTGGGAACGGTTTTTTGCTCTATCCTCGAATAATCATCACCTTCCAGATACAGGTGTTCCGGCAAGATAGCCCCATTACCGCATATCAATACCGCCCTCTCAATCACGTTTTCCAGCTCTCTCACATTACCGGACCACCTGTAATCCTTTAATAAGGACAAGGCTTCCCTGGACAGTTCCGGTTTACTTTCCCCGTTTTGGCTGCTGTATTTAGTTAAAAAATACTCGATAAGTGGATCGATATCACCATTTCTTTCCCTCAGCGAAGGAATCTTTATGGGAATCACATTCAAGCGATAATAGAGGTCCTCTCTGAATTTTTTCTCCGAAATACTTTTTTTCAGGTCTGTGTTTGTCGTTGCTATTATCCTCACGTCCACAGATATGGAATCTTTTCCACCCAATCTGTCAATCTCGGACTCCTGAAGTACCCTGAGGAGTTTCGCCTGAAGATGGATATCCATCTCACTTATTTCATCAAGCAGCAGCGTCCCGCCGTTGGCCATCTCAAATTTTCCAAGCCTTTTCTGGGCCGCGCCGGTAAAAGCGCCCTTTTCGTATCCAAACATCTCACTTTCAAGGAGATTGTGCGGAATCGCGGCACAATTTACCGCCACATAAGGCATGCCACCTCTGTCACTGTGGTGATGAATAAAGCGGGCAAACAATTCCTTGCCTGTGCCGCTCTCCCCTTGAATCAAGACGCTCGATTTACTCTTCGATACATTTCTCAACAGTTCCAGAATGGACAGCATATTCTTGTCTCCGGTTATTATTTCCCTCCCGGAAACGTATTCCAGCTCACTCCCGCCATCCCCATTGTTTCCAACGATATTCCTGACAACCATCTCCAGATATTCCAGCGAAAAGGGCTTCATTATAAAATCGGAAGCGCCCTCTTTCATCGCCTCGACGGCTGTATTAACCGTTCCATAAGCAGTTATTATTATGACAGGCGTC
>JADFWA010000264.1 GCA_015222855.1 Pseudomonadota bacterium
CATTTCCCCCTCACCCTAACCCTCTCCCCTGGTGGGAGAGGGTTAGGGTGAGGGGGAAATGTGACAAAATTTTTGTCCCCACCTTAGTCCTCTTCCATCAAGTGTGAGGAAAGCGCTTAAGAGCCCCGCCATGTAGGAGAGCGGGGGTCTCCCGGAAAGGCGGAGAGAAAAATCACTTTTCTGGTCAGTTCAAGGAAATAATGTCGCGTAAAGAAGAGCAAATTGTGATATGATTAAAAAAGTAGCTAAAGATACCGTTACACATGGAAGGACGACGTACATGAAATTTGATCTATTCAAGACCCTGAGACCTTTTATAAGCTTCATTTCAGGAAAGAAAGAGCAACAACACACAGCAGAGAAGGAAAAAACACACTCAGTCGAGAAAAAAAAGGAAAGATCAACGGAAAGAAAAAGGAAAGCTCCGGCAGAGAAAAAGAAGGAACGCATGAAGTTCCGTGAACTTGGACTCCCTCCAAAGATCCTCAGAGCAATTGAGAATATGGGGTATGAGGAGATGACCCCTGTTCAGGAGGCTACCTATCCTGTCATCATGTCCGGAAGGGATCTCTGCGCCCTCGCGGAAACGGGATCAGGAAAGACGGCTGCCTGCGCAATCCCGCTTATTCAGAAAATCGATACCGCGAAGAACGCCATACAGGGCCTGATAATTGTCCCGACCCGTGAATTATGCATTCAGTATGTGGATGAGATCGGAAAGACTGCGGCAGGGATTGATGTGGCCCCATTCGCCGTTTTCGGCGGGTTCAGCAAGGAGATTCAGGTCGCCAAGATAAAACACGGGGTACATATTCTCGTCGCGACGCCGGGGCGGCTCATTGATCTTTTGTATGACGGAGTTGTCAGTCTGTCGAACGTGAAATGTCTCATCCTCGATGAAGCGGACGAACTTTTACAGGAAGGGTTTCTTGAGGACATCGAGTTTATCATGTCCTGTATGATCAATAAACATCAGACGCTCCTCTTCGCCGCGACGATGGATGACGACATCACAAAGCTATCTCATGATTATCTGAGGGATCCTCAATACATCTCTCTTATCAAAAAGCGGGCGGCGCCGGTAAGTATCGAGCATTATTTCACCTATCTCCACCCGAATCGCAAGGGAGCGGAACTCGCAAAATATCTTGAGGGAGAAGATGTCAGCCAGGCGATCATCTTCTGTAACGCCCGCCACAAAGTTGACAAGCTATTCCGCGATATGCGGAAGCACTATAAAGGCATCGAGTATATACATGCCGGGCTCAGTCAGAACAAGCGGACTTCCATATTCAGGCAGTTCAAAACAAAGAAGCTACGCTATCTCATTGCCACAGATGTCGCCGGGAGAGGGCTTGATTTTACACATGTATCCCATGTGGTAAACTGGGATTTACCAGGCAATGGGACACAGTATACTCATCGTACCGGGCGTTCCGGGCGAATGGGGAAAAGGGGCCGGGCCTTTACCCTTGTGATCAAGAGTGACCTTCCAAAGCTTCGTGAAATTGTCCGCACGAAGAAGATTACCTCCCACTGGATCGGGAAAAATCCGCTTCAGGGAAACGACACGCTCCAGAAAGAAAAACCTAAGGCGGCAAAGCCGCAAAGGCAAAAGGTCAAAGGCAAAAGGCTAAAGGCCAGGAATTAAGACTCAAAAGTCGGATATGTTTTTACCCTTCAGCCTTCAGCCTTTAGCCTTTAGCCTATCCACAGGCGACAAGAAGGGGCAGAAGACGGACAGGGGTATTTTTTGTATTCATTATCCTCTTGTCAAATGTCTGTATTTGATCCGAGAAACGCAGTGCCGAAGGAATATCCTTTTTCGTAAATCCGGGGGCAGGGGGGCACATCTTAGGATAATGAGGACAGTCCCCCGAATTCCTAAGGAAAATACAACAACGACAATTCAAGATAGTCAACAACGTCCCCCAAGCCGTATTGAAAGGTATTTACACTGTTAACAATCCGCCATTTTGTTTTAGCCATTTCTCCCGCTTTTTATAGTCCGGCAAAATGCTCTGGACTTTAGTCCAAAACAGCTTTGAATGATCAGGCTGTTCAATATGAACCAATTCGTGCACAACTAAATAATCTATGACTTCCATAGGAGCCATGATGAGCCGCCAACTGAAGTTAAGCGTTCCTTTTGGACCACAGGAACCCCACCGCTTTTGCGCATTGGTGATTTTAACGGAGGCCGGCGTATATCCGGTAATTTTTGCATACCACGCGCAACGCTCTCTGATTATCTTTAATGCTTCTTCTTTATACCATTGCACGATAACCTTCCTTGCCTGTGGCAGAGAATTTTTTGAAATATAAAGTCTGTCCCTAAGTTCAATTATTAAAGAGGCGTCATCAACAATATGGAGCTTATGAAGCTTTCCCAAATATAAAAACCCCTCACCACCCACAAATTCTTTTGCCAACGGTCTGGGCCGCTTTAATACTTCAGCAATCTTCTGTTTTATCCATGAGCTTTTTTTGCTAACCAGACGTTCGATATATTTCATCGGTGTATATACAGGCGCGCGCACAACCAATGCCGCGTCCTGAGTAACAATCAACGCCACAGTCTTGCGATTGGAACGAACTATTTTGTCAATTTTAATTGTTTCCATGAATAATTAAGAATCATGTCCCCGGAATTCCCCGGAATTCCAAGGCTCTCCGACGGGTTAGCCACTTGTTATTTCTTCGGAAAGTACTTCACCCCGGAGATGTTTTTAAAATCTGAATCCTGGGTCCAGATTGTTGCATCGAATGCTTGTGCTGTTGCTAAAATAATACTATCCGCCATTGGGAGACCATGCTGCAGACTGAGTTTCGAAGCATAGACCGCCAGCTTGGCTGTTAGATCTACAACTGTGCCTTTTTGCATAGCCACAACCGCTTGAAGCGCCTCATTCTCACTGGATTCCCTAATAGCGACTTTAAAGACTTCATAGATTGTTACGGTTGGGACAACAAGCGACGCCGTATCTTTCAAGGGAAGCAGGAAGTGCTCCGCATTCGGCTCGTCTGCGAAGAATGCGAGCCAGCCGGAAGAATCGACGATATTCATACTCTATCTTCCTCCCGTTCGAATTCAGTATTTATCCCTTTCAGGAATCCTCGCAGCTCATTGATGTCTCGCTCCGGGATAAGCTCGATCCGTCCTTCATATTCGATAACCTGCATTTTTTGGCCAGGGCGAAGCTGCAAAGACTCTCTTACCGCTTTGGGAATAACGACTTGGTATTTTGGTGATACAGTGACTGTTTGCATGACAATACCTCCATCAATAACAGATTGTATTACATTATCATGATCGATAGGATTTTGTCAACCTTTTGGTGGCTAACGCGGAAGTCACCGGTCGATGGGACAGGGTAGGGATGGGGAGGACAGACTTTATTTTAATGTCTATTTTGGGGAGCACTACGTGCTGCAAGCGCCGAAAACAATCATGCCGCTTGCATTCTGTCGTTACAGGGAGTAAAAGTACTTTGTAAATACTGGATTCCCGCCTGCGCGGGAATGACAAAGGTATTGGATTTAGACCTGTGCGGGAATGAATGGCATCCTTATGATTTCCTTTTCCTTGGCGGGAGAGGGGGGATTCTGGAATGTTTTTCACCCCCACCTTAATCCTCCCCCATCACGTGCAGCGCAGGCGCTTGCGCCGCGTGAGGGGGAGGAAAGAGCTTAAGATGTTCCGCCTTTAGGCGGGGTAATTCACTATATGAAAAAATGTATTACTGAAGCATGAACTATGAGGCTGTTCGAGAAATCCAATATTATAGCTTGTTGATATTATAAGATTTCTCGCTTTGCTCGAAATGACATGCCGGTTGCTAGAAATGACATGCCGGTTGCTCGAAATGACATAACGGCTGATTTTTCTATTCTCGGACAGCCTTCCAGGGTATCCCATGGAGCAAAATAGACTTTTAAATACAATTTTATTGAAGCGCGTACTGGTGTTTGCAGCATTGGGTCTTGTAGTTGTAATCATTGGTCTGGCGCTCTATATGTGGCATCTTTCCGCCGTGATCGACGAGCGTTTTTCCGCCCGGCGCTGGAGCATTCCTTCACGGGTCTATTCAGACAGTATGCTGCTTTATCCGGGGCAAACCGTCAATCTGAAATTATTCCATGAAAAGTTGAGTCACCTCGACTACCGCGATGTATCGAGAAAGCCGGAACTGAAAGG
>JADFWA010000265.1 GCA_015222855.1 Pseudomonadota bacterium
GACGAAGACGCTGCAAATACAATATCCACGCCCTTCAGAATACGAACGGACTTCAGTGGTATCAGCTCAGGATCACCGGGGCCTACACCAATTCCATAAAGTTTTCCAGTTTTACGTTTCATTTTTCCTCAGCAAGTACCCTGACAAAATTCTCAGCTATCCGTGGGTTGCTGCCGAAGTGAAGATGAACGTAGCTACCCAGAACATTCTTTTTTATATACCCCTCGTCTCGGATTTTTAATCCGGGCCTGTCACTAAGCTTATAGACAAGGTTAACTTTTCCGGTTATTTCCTTAATTTCTGAATAGTGAAATTCGTGCCCTCTTATTTTTTCACCCGGTGAACCAAGCGGACTGGATGCCTTTAGTGTAACTTCTCTGTAGCCAAGGGCCTTTAGCCGATCGAGCATTATTATCCTTACGGGAAATATTCCAGCCATGGAATAATAGTTGAGCGATTTATCCTCAATACCCTCGGTGAGATACATAAAACCTCCGCATTCGGCATAAATGGGGAAACCGTTGTCACCCAGTTGTTTGATCTCTTCCGCGAGACTCTTATTTCTTGAGAGTTTTTCCGCAAAGAGTTCCGGATATCCTCCTCCTAAATAAAGACCATCAATGTCCGGCGGCAGAGAGCGATCGCGCAGGGGCGAAAAAAAGACTAATTCAGCACCATATTCTTCAAGGAGATCAAAATTGTCCTGATAGTAAAAACAAAATGCTTCATCTCTTGCAACCCCGATCCTGACGAAGGTTTTTTGACGGGTTTCCTGTTTCTGAGGAAATTTCGGAATATCGAGTTCAGGAAGGTTGTCCAGCAACATGTCCAGGTTCAGTGAACCTTCGATCAGGTCGGCCAGATGGTCAATGTAGTCCGGATCCAGGGGATTCTCATCCTGAGTAACGAGGCCGAGGTGCCTCTCCGGTAAATTCAGACCGTCCTCCCTTTTAATACCGCCAATCAGGGGGATATTCACATGACCTTCAAGGGCTTCACGGATAAATTCAAGATGGACATCACTTCCAAGACGATTTAATACAACTCCCGCCCATTTCAATTTACTCTCGAAGTTTTCGAAACCCTGTATCAGGGCTGCAGCGCTTCGAGCCATGCTCCGGGCATCCACAACCAGAAGAACGGGGAGCGACAGCCACTTGGCCATCTCGGCCGTGGAGCCGGCCTCTGATCTGCCATCATACCCGTCGAAGAGACCCATCACGCCTTCGACAATGGCCACGTCGCAGGAATGGCTGTTTTTGTAAAAAACATTCTGATTGTATTCTTTTGAGAGCATCCAGCCATCGAGATTTCGAGACGGACGATCACAGATTTGTTTGTGAAAGCCCGGATCGATGAAGTCCGGTCCTACTTTAAATGGGGCAACCTTCATTCCCCGCCTATTAAGTGCGGCCATGAGTCCCATAGCTATTGTGGTCTTACCACAGCCACTATGTGTGCCCGCAACGACCAATCCCTTCATTTCAGCCCTGCAATCATATAAAAAGCTTCCATTTCGATATTATTTCTGACAAGTTCTGCCAGCCTGTCGTATTGTGTCTCTTTAAGTTCCTGAAAGCTGAGAGAGACATGTGCTTCCGAAGACACAGATATGCCTTTTGCCAGCTTTACTTGCCTGATGAAATCCTGGCGGAAACCGTCATTGTCGAAAATACCATGTATATATGTTCCCCAGACCCTTCCATCCGCGGACATGAAGCCATCGGGAGCAGAAGTTTGTTTTTCTTCTCTTTGATTAATTTCAAACATATATTTTTCATCCTGTAATTCTGTTCTCCCCATGTGTATTTCATAACCCGTTAGTTCATCAGTATTTTTGAAAATCCGGTTCGATGGATGGATTTTTGCGCGGACCTGACATGTTACCTTTTCTTTCTCAATAAATGTTCTTACTGGCAAAAGGCCGATGCCATTTATACTTTCGAGAGAGGTCTCAATATGGTAAGGATCCGCGATATACTCACCAAGCATCTGATAACCTCCACAAATTCCAACAACCGATCCGCCGTTCTTGTGATGCTTTAAGATCTCCCGGACATGGCCGCTATTATGCAGATAATTCAGGTCATCAATGGTGTTTTTGCTCCCCGGTATGATAACAACATCTGCTTTGCCGATTTTCTCACCATAATTCACATACCTGAGGTTAACATCAGGCTCTCTTTCAAACGGGTCGAAGTCTGTAAAATTGGAAATATGAGGAAGACGAATAACGGCAACATCAACCTTTCCATTTCCCCCTGAAGGGATTAACCTCTCCAGCGACACGCCGTCTTCCTCCTGGATATAAATGTCTTTAAAATAGGGTATGGTTCCCAGTACAGGAACCCCCGTTCTTTTTTCAAGAAAATCAAGTCCCGGTTTCAGAAGTGAGATATCACCGCGAAACTTGTTTATGATAAAACCTTTTACTCTCTGTTTCTCATCTTCCGAAAGAAGTTCTATGGTGCCGACGAGAGAAGCAAATACTCCTCCCCTGTCTATGTCTCCTGTCAGTATAACCGGGCAGTCTGCAATTTCAGCCATACCCATGTTGACGATGTCATTTTCCCGCAGATTTATCTCCGCGGGAGATC
>JADFWA010000266.1 GCA_015222855.1 Pseudomonadota bacterium
CCGGCATCGGCCTCCGTAAATGCGCCGGCGCTTACCCACTCACCTTCACAGACCGGCGGAAGATACTTCTTCTTCTGTTCCTCGGTGCCGAAATAGTAGATGGCCTCACAACCGAATGCGGCGGCAGTGATGTTCAGACCTGTGCCCATATCCACCTTGGACAGCTCCTCCGTAACCATGGCATTCCCAAGAATTCCGACACCCGCCCCGCCGTACTCTTCCGATATCCAGCCCCCCACAAGACCGTTTTCAGCGCCCTTTTTCCGGATTTCCGGCGTGTACCTCTCACCCTCATCGCACTCATGCGAGATGGGGGCAAGCTCGGTCTGGGCAAATTTGTACGCCATCTCCTTCAACATCTTTTGCTCATCGGTCAATTCAAAATCCATTTTCTCTCCTTTGCCCATCACTTTTTACTATAGTCATAGACACCCTTGCCTGATTTTCTTCCATACCGCTCAGCCCTCACCAGTTTCCTTAAAAGCGGGGCTGGCTGGTATTTGTCTCCAAATTCCTCGTGCAATCCCTCCATAACATGAAGAAGAATGTCGAGACCTACGAGATCAGACAAAGCTAAAGGTCCGATAGGATGATTGCAGCCCAGTACCATCCCCTTATCTATATCCTCCGCACTGGCTACACCTTCACCCAGAACATAGAATGCCTCATTGAGCATGGGGCAGAGTATCCTGTTCACCGCAAATGCAGGTGCCTCATTGACCACTATGACTTCTTTGCCAAGCTTCTTCCCCCATTCTTTAGCAATCTCAAGGGTCTCCTCCGAGGTCTCATAACCTTTGATGATCTCCAGAAGACGCATAACCGGAACGGGATTGAAGAAATGAGCGCCTATGAATTTCTCCGGTCTCTTGGTTATGGACGCCAGCTCCGTGATGCTAAGACCGGATGTGTTGGTAAAAAACAGACAGTGATCCGGTACAATCTCTTCCAACTCAGCATATACCTTCTTTTTTATATCCATCACCTCAATTATCACCTCAACAACCAGATCAGCATCAGCGGCTGCCTCTTTCATGTCCAGGGTAGGGTTGAGCCTTCCCAAAATCGCATCCATCTCGTCTTGGGGCATTTTCCCCTTTTCCACACTGCGGCCCAGGTTTTTCTTGATCATGTTCATACCACCGTCAATGAATCTCTGTTCAATGTCTCTCATCGCTACCTGATAGCCCGCCTGGGCACAAACCTGAGCAATACCGCTGCCCATCAATCCAGCTCCCAAAACACATACCTTTTTGATCTCCATGATGTTTACCTCCTGTTAAGAAATTTGAAGATTCCACAGTAAGCTGCTCTGCAAGGAATCTTCAAAATGTGTAGGGTGGCATTTTACCTGCCCGCCGTGCTTCGCAACGAGAGGCAGGCGGGTATGCCACCGTTTGCGGTCGGGTATAAAACCCGACCCTACAAAGGAATCCGCCCGCTGTGCATTTTCAATTATTAAATCCTGTGAATTAATATGGAAGCCCCCATACCGCCGCCTGCACATAAAGAGGCCATTCCCAACTCAACATCAGATAAAGCATATTTTGACTTTTCAAACAACTTTTTTGTGGCCGGGGTGCATCCATGAGGCCCCGCCTGAAGCTGTCAGCTTCATCTCGTGCTTTCATTGTGAACTATGGTCAGTATATGACCAACGGTCATTTTTTGATATGCTAAAACCTCCTCGCTGTCAAGAAAAAAAGCAAATTGCATTTTCAAGGTTGAAGAATGCAAAGATATGTGAAAAAATATGAAAGAAAGGATTAATTGTCTGCTTTCCCCCTCACCCTAACCCTCTCCCAAGGGAGAGGGAACTATAAGGAAGTTTACAGAATATGCATGTTATAATTGATGGATACAATCTTATAAGGCAGTCGGATTCCCTGAGACATTTCGAAAGGATCAGTCTGGAAAATGGACGCAAAGAACTGATTCGCAAGGTTTCTCTTTACAAAAAATCAAGGGGGCACAAGATAACCATCGTCTTTGATGGGTGGGCAAGCGGCTCCCCGATTGAGGAACGCGACAGGGAAGAGGGAATTGATATTATATATTCCCGAAAGGGGGAGAAAGCGGACGAGGTCATAAAGCGGATGGTAAAAAGCAGTGGAGAAGAGATCGTCGTCGTCACATCGGACAGGGGTATAACAGATTCCATCAGCAGAAACGGCGGTGTTGCCATTTCTTCTCCGGAGTTTGAAATCAAAATGGATGAAATGCGCCACTATGATGACACTCCCCCGGATGATGAAGATCAGTATATTACCGTGTCCAGAGGAACCAAAAAGAAAGGCCCGTCAAGAAAGATTTCAAGAAAAAAGAGGGGGACACTCAAAAGGACAGGGAAGTTGTAAACCGGTTAGTTGGTTGAGTTAGTTGAATTGGTTATAACAAAACTAACCAACTAACCAACTAACTAACCAACTGCTTTACATACAAATATCAATCAAGAGACGTTCAAGCAAAAGCCTCGGGTTTTTCCCCGTTGTTTTGAAGGCGAGATCAGCATCGACAAGAGCCCCAAAATGCTCTACCAGTTCTTCGTAAGAAAACCTTCCGGAATTTTTTAATGCATTGTAAATTACATAGGGATGCTGGCCGGCAAGTCCTCCGTCTTTTTTATCCGTCTGGCTTATCCACTCCCTTATGTCAGGATAAACAATATTCTGAAATCGATTGTAATCCATTTCAGGAGAGAACGAGACAAGCCTCCCCGATTTCATGAAAATTTTCGTGTGAAGGAGAAGTCTTATTTCCCTGGTTATCATCGTCAGAATCCTGAGATGATGAACACCTTGATCAAGGAGATCTTTCAAGGTCAAAAGGGCTTTTTCCGCATTCTTCTCGGTCAGGGCAGAGGTTAAATCAAATATGGAATCCTCTTTTGTTCTTCCTATAACATCCTCGACATCTTCTTTCTCAACCAAAGACCTGTCACCGATGTATGTAATCAGCTTTTCCAACGCTCCCCTGAATTCCCTGAGGTTAAAACCGGTCTTCCTCTCCAGGGCCAAAAATGCCTCCGCCGTGAGCTTTTTCCCCTTTTCATCAAGGAATTCTTTCGCTGTATCCCTTAACAGATTTTTCTGCCTCTTTTCGCCCTTCACCCGGGAGAAACCGAGGACAATCCCGATATCGGATATTGTCTTAAATAGTTTTTTCCTTTTGTCTATAGAAGAATCGGCAGTCAGTATCAGGCAGTTACCTTCCGGAAGACCGCCCGTTAAAGCATCCACAAGGGCCTTCGCGTCTTCCCGCGATTGTCCCACATCCTCAAACGAATTGTCTCCTGAATTCTCGACAACTTTCCCTGTAAGGTTTGATGGGGAGGGTTTAGAACGAAAGAATCGTAAATTTTTTACAACTACGACTTTCCCCCCGGGAATAAGGGGGGGGGTAAGGATGGATTCACATATCCTGTCAACATCTTCGTTTTGCCCATCCATATGGAAGAGATTGAGGTCCCTGCTCTCACCCGCGAGAACAAGGTTGATTATCTTATCAAGGGCATCCTTTGCCAGATATTCCTCGTCTCCATAGATGAGATAACAGGAGGCAACCCGCCCTTTTTTAATGTCACCAAGGACGGCATCCAGGGATTTCCCCGTATCACTTGCCAGAAAGCCCATTTATTTCACCGCAAAGGCGCAAAGAGCGCAAAAAACTTACGGGCGGGGATAAACCCCGCCCCTACAAACTTTAGACTTTAGACTTTGATGGTTTCGTGAAAAGTCAAAAACACGCTAATATGTCATTCCCGCGAAAGCGGGAATCCAGTAATTACATGCAGTTATAGATTCCCGATCAGGTCGGGAATGACAAAACGGCAAAAACTCCGACTTTTTACGATTGCATCAACTTTAGGCACTTCAAACTTTAGTTCACTTTAGTCACTCTTGCTAATATCTTCGTCTTCTAGCCTTGACAAGTCTTCTGCGAGCCTCAATGGCCTTTCTCTTTTTCTTCACAGAGGGCTTCTCGTATGCTCTGCGTAACTTGAGTTCCTTGAATAACCCGCTCTTGGAGAGTTTATTCTTCAGAACCTTCAATGCCTTTTCTACATCATTGTCAAATACTTTTACTTCCAAAATACTCCTTCCTTTCTTTTACTATTTGTAATTATTCAACCACTAAGTCACCAAGACACAAAGGAGGAAACAGATTATACTCCCCCATCGGCAAGGGAAAATCCCATTGCAACAAACAGTAAATACAGCATACACTGTACAAAAGAATTATAAATCTTTGTGACTTTGTGCCTTAGTGGCTACGTGCATCCTGATTATTGGCACAAAAAAGGGGCAGCACAGCACCGCTTCAGCCAGTGCTGTAATCTACCCCCAAATTTCCCCTATTTTATATCACTCTCCTTACTTCAAGACTTCGTCAATTCGTAAATGGCCAAAGAAGTTAACTGGTTAAAATGTCTCTCAACGCCCCCAAAAATTCTTCATTCTCTTCAGGGGTGCCGACTGTTACCCTTATACAATTTTCCAGGACCCCGGGAGTGTTAAACTTCTTTATCAAAATTCCCTTCTTTAACAAACCATCATATATACTATCCGTATCAAAAGTACAACCAAAAAGAATAAAATTTGAATCGGAAGCGTAGGGATAAATCCCGTCAATTTTCTTCAGCTCATTGGAGAGCTCCTCTCTTCTTCCGGCAACACCATCCGCCTGCCTCCGGAACTCCGCTTCATTATCAATATAGAGGCGGGCTGCAATCTGTGAAAGGGTATTCAGGTTATACGGAAGCCTCACCTTGTTCAACTCATGGACCAGAGGAAGACTGCCGATAAGGATACCTATCCTCATGGCAGCAAGTCCCACCTTGGAAAGAGACTTCAGGATTACAAGATTCTCATATCTGTCAAGATACGGCAAAAACGTCTTCCCTGAAAAGTTGGCATAAGCCTCATCAACAACCACAATACCGCTCGATTCCTTTAGTATCGCCTCTATCCTGTCGGCATCAAAGCAATTGCCGGTGGGATTGTTCGGATAGCTGAAAAATACCAGCTCGGGAGATTTATCCGCTATAATTTCAAGCATGGAATCCACATCAAGATCAAACCGGCTGTCAAGAGGAACCTCTATTACCCTGTGACCGGTATTAAAGGCGGAAATCTTATACATGGCAAAAGTGGGGGTCGGAAACATAACACCCGAAGCCTGCCCTTTTACCGCCATTAGAAGGATCTGAATGAGTTCATCCGATCCGTTCCCAACAATCAACATATCATCATCAACCCCGTAAAGTCCGGCAAACCCTTTTCTAAGGTCAGGGGATCCGGGCTCGGGATAGCGGTTCAAGGAAATCTTCTCTATACTTTCAATAATCCTGCTTTTCAGGGAAGGGGGGATATCATAAGAGCTCTCATTCGCGTCAAGCTTGATCCGGCAGGGTATCTCGGGAGCAGAATATGCCTCCTGATTCAGCACCTCTTCCATTATAAGAGTTTTAATATTCATCAATAACCACCTTCAGTTCTATAATATTCTCAAATCCTTCGGCATCCTCGTCAGAACCTCACAACCGTCCTCTTCAACCAGTATCATGTCCTCTATCCGAACACCCCACAGATCCGGGATATAGATACCAGGCTCTATGGTAATCACCATACCTGCCGCCAGATAGTCTTCCGATCTGGCGGATAACCGCGGAGCCTCATGAACATCAAGACCCACGCCATGACCTGTACCATGGGAGAAATATTCCCCCAGACCCGCACTCTCTATATGATTCCTGGCAACCCTGTCAACCTCTCTGCATGCAACTCCGGCCTTGACAGAATCCAATGCCCTGTCATGGGCATCTTTGACAATGCCATATATCTCCTTCTGCCTGTCCGTTACACTCCCAACTGCAAAAGTACATGTCTCATCAGAGCTATAACCACCATACACCGCCCCATAATCTATAACCACAAAATCCCCATCCTCAATCCTCCTGGATCCCGGTGTTGCATGGGGCAGGGCGGCGTTTTTTCCGGATGCCACTATTGTTTCAAAGGAGACCTTCTCCGCCCCCTTACCTTTCATTCTGTATTCCAGCTCCAGGGCGACATCCCTCTCTCTGATACCCGGCCTGACCAACTCCAGGGTGGAAGCAAGCGCCCGCGACGATATCTCAACCGCCTTTTTTATCAATTCTATCTCATCCTGGTCTTTTACCGCCCTTATAGAGTTAATCTCTTCAGATATTGGTTTCAGTACCAGACCATCCAGTTTACCTTTCAGGTTCAAATAGTGATCGAAGTTTATCGCCACCGACTCAAAACCGACGCTTCGCAACCCCGCATCGGTCACCACACGGGCGATTCCGTCTATTTTGTCACTGTACTCAAAAATTTCCGCTCCACGGGCCTCCCCTTTTGCCTGGGTTACATAACGACCATCCACCATCAAGATAACCCCGTTCTCCCCGACAAGAAGGGCCCCGTCGCTTCCTGAAAAACCAACCAGGTAGCGTATATTTCTCATATCAAAAAAGAGAAGGGCTTCTAATTCAAGACCGGCCAGTTTTGACCTGATGCGGGAGATCCTGTTAGCGTGCGGCATATCTTGAAACCTTTGCAAAACGTCCCCTTTTGTTCAATCTCTGCGTCAGACTCAGATTCTAATCCTCAAAATACTCAATGTATTCCTGCGGTTAAAATCTTCGCCTTCCTTGACCTTGAACAAAATTGAACATTTTGCAAAGGTCTCCGAAAACCCGTAATGTGAAGTTTTCTGCCTGCAG
>JADFWA010000267.1 GCA_015222855.1 Pseudomonadota bacterium
CTTTATAACAGATTTCGCAGGCATTACATTTGTCATCGACCCAGAATTTTTGATCCATTTTGGGCACACGGGAAAAACTCGCGCGATAAATGGCGGTGAACAGAATCCTCTGCCAGAGAGGCCCCTTTTCAACGGGCATATGAACCTTTTCTTTTATCATGGGGGCGATGCGGGAAATCTTTTCCTGCGCCTGTTCAAACCGTTTATATTGTTTCTCCTTTGGTCCCGGTCCCCCCCAGGGAATATAATTGGACGGCATCGGTATTTCAAACCCCGCTGAAAGGTTCAGACGGTTTTCGGCCATAATCTTTTGTAACTGGACCAATGTATTTGAAACCTGGCCTGCGTTTACCGCAATCGCAAAAACATAATCTGATTGTGAACCCTTTAGTGTGTGGATAAACCGAATAACCGAGGCCGGCACTCCCCAGATATGCACGGGAAAGACCAGTCCAACTATGTCTGAATTGATTGTCTTGCTTTCATCCTTAAACGTCGAAATCGAAAACAGCCCGGCATCACCCAATGCGTTGGCGATCTTGCGCGCCACCCATAATGAGTTTCCTGTCCCGGTGTAATAAAAAATCTCTATGCTCATTACTCTTCCCTCTTCACCGGATTTGTGAGTTCGCCTATTTTCTCGATGCTTATGGTGATGACGTCGCCCTCTTTCAGAAAGATGGGCGGATTCCTGGTAAAACCCACTCCTTCCGGTGTGCCCGTCAAGATAACAGTGCCGGGAAGCAGCGTCATAGATCGGCTGAGGTCACTCACAATCGTTGGAACATCAAAAATCATATCGGATGTGCTTGAATCCTGCAGTGTTTCACCATTCAGAATGGCGCGTATCCTGAGATTATTGGGATTTGAAATTTCATCTTTGGTTATAAGAAATGGCCCGATTGGGCAGAATGTATCAAAACTCTTCCCGCGCGCCCACTGCTTTT
This sequence comes from Pseudomonadota bacterium, assembly GCA_015222855.1. Lineage (GTDB taxonomy): Bacteria > Desulfobacterota > Syntrophia > Syntrophales > JADFWA01 > JADFWA01. The sequence goes on from JADFWA010000267.1 coordinate 948, forward strand.
TCTGCTTGTGAATCTGCCAGTCCCGGGCGCTGACGTCATTTGCACAGGTGTATCCCAGTATATAATTCATGGCATCCCGGGATGATACGTTCTTTGCTTTTTTACCGATGATAATGGCAAGCTCCGCCTCATAATCAACCTCATCAGGTCCCGCCTTGGGAAGGATGATGGGTGATCCGGGACCGATGACACTGTTCGTAGTTTTTATAAACATCACGGGAATATCGGGATATTTAATCTTGGTTTCATCGGCATGCCTGCGGTAGTTGAGCCCAAGGGCCAGAACATTGGGTGGAGAAACCGGCGGAAGAATCTCCTTTATCTGTTCTGTCTTTTCCGTTACCCTGATTTCCCCAAAAATATCACCGTCAATTACCCTGGCCCTATCCGGCCTGCCGGGATCAAAAGCCCCGTATAACACCTGCCCATCCCGTGAAAGGAATCTTATGATCTTCATCTGTCCCCCCTATCTGTTTGTTTTGCAAAAGCCTCGCGATTGTAATACCAAGGGAGCAAAAATTCAATAAGCAAGTGAAGGAAATCAGCCACTTTACCAAAAGTAGTTGACAACTATTCAAAATAACCTCATATAATTAAACCGGTTCCAAAAAATTGGGGATGTCAAATGACCGGCATAATTGAAAAAACAGGCGCTTCAGCCATTTATATCACAAAATCGTTATTCGATACGTTATACTTTGCCGTCAAGATAATACTCAAGATATTTGACAGAAAGACCTACAACAGCGCGACGATATCGGTTCTTATAAACCAGATTTATTATACCTCCGTCGAGATATTACCGTTTTTTATCTGTGTTTCTGTAATCCTGGGAACACTGATTATGGGGGTTGTTTTTCAGGCCATCAAAAACCTGGGGCTGGATCAATACTTGGGCAATGTCTTGATCGGTTTTGTAATTACCGAATTGTCCCCATTTGTAACGGTCATGTTGATAGCTCTCCGTTCGAGTTCGGCCATAAATACCGAAATCGCCGTTATGAAGGTAAACAAAGAGATACATACCCTTAAAGTTTTCCATATTGACGAAATCGACTACCTTTTTTTGCCAAGAATCGCAAATGGCATGATTTCACTTGTCCTGCTAAACGGTCTTTTTTCAATAGTTCTATTGACAAGCGGTTTTTTGTTTTCAAATATTATCTTTGGCATGGATATGAATACCTATTCAAACCTGCTGGCAGATTCCGTTTACTTTTCCGATATGGCAATCTTGTTCCTGAAATGCATGACATTCGGTTTTTTTGTTACCCTTATTCCCGTAATGTACGGAAGGAGGGCATCCTATCAGCTTACAAGTATACCCGTATCCGTTTTGCAGGGCATGATCAGGGTCTTCCTGGCCATTGTTATCATTGAGGTGCTGTCATTAATAGCAAGATCAATTTAAGGTTCTTCGAAAGCGAACCCGATTTGGAAAAAGGGCTGGTCGATTTCATGAGAGACCGCCGGAACACAGGTCTCGTGTCTTCGGAGGCACCGCTGATTTCAAATTTGAACATCTGGGAAAATGTAGCCCTGATTAAGCAATATCACCAGAATATGCCTGAGAATCAGGCGAAGAAGCTGGCGCTCCGGCACTTAGAGAGGCTGGGTCTTGAAAATATCGCCGATATACGGGATCCCGACCTGAAAGAAAAAGAGGTTTTCTGCGGAATGCTCCTGCGGGCTGCCATGGTGGTTGATGCCGTCATCCTTATCGACAGGCCCTTTAAGCTGCTGCCAACCGTCATGGATTCCACATTTATATATAATACTTTGAAAAAGATAGACGATTTGTATAAACAATGTTACATTTTTGACTATATCTGGAATAAAAACAAATACGGGACGGACTATGCCGAAAAGGGTTGAATTCAAGGTTGGACTGTTTATCATCACCACTGTATTATTAATCACAGTCTTCTTTGTATATATCGCGTACAAAAAGGACGTCTTTTCAAAAGTCCATACCCTTACCCTCTCTTCGAAATCGGGCGAGGGATTCAGTGTAGGAATGCCCGTTGTCTTTTCGGGATTTGAGATCGGAAAGGTGAAACGTCTGGAACTGAACGAAAATGGAGTGGTATTGATAAAAATCAGGATCCCGGAAAGACATATAAAGTGGCTCAGGTCGGACAGCATATTTATACTTGACAGACCACTGATAGGCCCGCCAAAGATCACCGTCTATACAGAAAACCTGAATAGCACGCTCCTCTCTCCCGATAAGGTGCCGGAGGTCTTTCCAGTCGACAGCATAAATGAGGCGGTTCAGAAGGTTCAGCCCATTCTGGACAAAGTTGATACCATCTTGAAAAACTCCGTAAAGATCACTTCCACTTTAGCCGGGAAGGAAACGCTCCTTGAAATGGCTGTGGGAGACAAGGCAAGCGTAAAATCCATAAATGAAGCGCTTAAAAAATCCAGGGAAATCAGCTATAAACTGGATTCGATCCTGAAAAAGGTCGACTCTCTGACGACAAAAGCGGATGGAAGGGTTTTCGGTTCTAAAGGGATACTCCCCCTGGTCCGCAAAATACTCAAGGATGTAGTCGGCAAACTGGAAAGACTAAATGCCGCCATAGATAATATTTCCAAAACAAGCTCCGACGTGTCCAAATCAACGGGGGAGCTGGATAAACTCAGGAAAGATATAGACGCGGCCATGGACTCGACCAATGAATTGCTCAAAGATATTGACAGGATGCTGCCCCTGAAAAAGGAAAAGGAGATAAAGCTTCCGTGAAGAAATTCTCGTTTTTGTTAACCATATACATTTTGATTTTGTTAGGCGGGTGCGGATCGAAGCCCGTGCCGGACTGGAAGAATGTAAGCTTCAATCACATGAAGCATTTTAAGAGGTGTTTTTTAGGCGGCGAAGAGAGGAAAGCGGACATTTACTTTGGTAAAGCGATTGAAGAAATCAAAAAAAGCGGAAAGCTGGATATCCTGGCAAAGGCCTATCTGACGAAGTGCGCGTTAAGAGTCGCCATGCTTGAGAAAACAGAATGCGGCAAATTCATAACAATAGAAAATGTCGAACCGAACAGGGAAAACAAAAATTACTACACCTTTTTAACCGGCAATTTAGACAATGTCGACAGGCAAATATTGCCCCCAAGATATAGAAATTTCCTGACCGCCCTTAATAACGGTAAAATTGACAGGATAAACGCTGAAATTTCCGGAATAGAAGATCCCCAATCAAGGCTCATAGCCATCGGCATTTCAGTGGGAAACAATCAATATAATGAAACCACCCTGAAGATGGCGTTAGATGTGGCTTCTGATAATGGCTGGAAAAAGCCTCTCTTGATATACTTGAAAAATTTGAAGTCTTTTTACGAAGTGAACAGAGAAATCGAAAAAGCCAAAAAAGTTCAACAAAAGATAAAACTGATAAAAAATAACGGAAAGGAAACGGAATAAGGAGAAGATGGGAGAGATAAAAAGCACACTGGACATCATCATGGAAAGGACGAAAGGCCTGGCCCTGACGGAGGAGGAAAAGGAGGAGATTCGCCATAAGGAGCTGGCAGGAAAAATCAAAGGATGGGTGCAAAAATACCTGGATGACCTGGTAAATCTCGAAACATTGAAATCGGAGTTGAAAAAAGAACCCGGGCTTCAGGAAGTCCTGCAAAAAGAATTGCAGGGACGTCTGGAGCCGGATGACGATAATGCAAAAATATTTCAACTCATAAAAGAACTGCTGGGGATCAAGAAAGACATCTTTGTAAAGCTTATAAACAAATTTCAGGAAGAGGCCGCCCGCGAAAGGTCAAAAAGGCTGGAATACATGAAGAAACAACTGACAAAGAGAAGAATCTTCGGTTCAGCCGTTATCCCCAACCTTGGTCACGATACCGAGTGGAATGCCTATTATCAAAAGATAAAGGATGACTTCAAAAAAGAGGTGAGGAATCTCTGAACTGATTTATAATTGATAAGTAATCGGCTTTTCCTTGCCACCGATGCCGCGGAACAGGAAGGGCTTGTGGTCTCGCCTCTCCCACAGGAACTGGCCGAAAAACTGGATTCGCGCCTCCGCGGGAATCCAGCAAAATGC
>JADFWA010000268.1 GCA_015222855.1 Pseudomonadota bacterium
GTTTAAAAAGGCAGTTAGAGAGATGTTCTTTTCGTCTTTACAAATCACCGGAGATGCTTGAACCAGTAGTTTTCAATCATCTGAAAATTGGCCCGAACCGCCTCGACACCTGCCACAATCTCCCCATGTCCGGTTAACAGATATTCCACATCCAGCATTGAAATCCTCTTTATACTTTCTTTCAGGAGGCTGCTGCTTCCTCCCGGCAGATCGGTACGACCGATACTCCTGCTGAAGACCACATCACCGGTAAAAAGCGCCTTGCGATCAGGCCAGTAAAGGCATACGGAACCGGGCGAGTGCCCCGGTGTGACAATAACCTGAAAGGTGGTGTCACCAATCGTCAGGTCTCCCTCCCCCAGGAAGAAATCCGGCTCGGGAATCTTGAAGTAATTGCCGGCAATATCCTTGATAAATTTATGTTCCGCCTGACTCATGGCAAAAAGGGTCGGTTCTTCAAGCTGTTGCACTGCTTCCATATGATCAGGGTGCCCGTGGGTTGTGAGGACCACATCTATCTGATTCAGGGAAAGATTTAAACCGGCAAGCCCCTTCCTGACATGATCGAAAAGGTGCTGATGGCCGGGATCGATGATTATCTTTTGAGAGCCATCGATGAAATATGTGTTGCAGTTATTGGCTGCAGGATTACGCCAGATAAATGCGTGGAGACCGTTTGTTACTTTCATGAAAAACACTCCTATAAGTAACGCGGGGCTTTAGCCCTGCATGTGTCGCAGCCCTGAAGGGCTGCGCTACGTTTTCGCAAATTCAGTCACCATCCAGAACCTTCATCAATTTCAATATGTTATCAGAAACGACGTTCTGAAAATCCGCCTCATTAAGGTTCAGGCTCTTCACCTTGGACAATTCGCCATAAGGAGTGCCAAAGGGGAAATCACTCCCGAAGAGGAGTCTTTCGCTCCCGTATTTCTCTAAAAAGATAGACATCTCCCGTGTGGAAGCAAGGGCTGTGTCGGCATAGACGGTTTCATCTTCCCATATACCTGAACTGAATAAAGTCGAGAACCCCCCATTCAACCCCCCCAGATGTGGGATTATGATTGGGGTGCGCCCCGCCACTCTATTGACAAAATAGAGTGTATTTTCAAAGGGTTCCTCCAGGACAATCGGCAGTTGAAGACGATATATCTCCTGCAGAAATTCCTCACATTTGGGATCATCGTAATGATAGACCGGTTCATATTCATGACGATGCCACTTGATCCCCTTATACCCCTTCTTCAATTCATCCTTTCTGAAATCGTTCCAGACAAAAAAGTAGGCAAATATATCTTCATTGGCATTTTGTATCTCCAGCAGATACTGATTGGCGCGTTGCCGGCAGGCCATCCATGAGGGCGTATCCTCAAAACGATAATCATACCGGTCATATATGTCCTCCACGGGGGCATAAAAGCAGGCCCCCCGGATATCACCTTCGGCCAGATATCCCTTGATAATATCAAAGGACAGATCTACATTCTGAATGCCGCAGTGGATATGCGAATCAATAATCTTCATTTTTAATTATCCTTGCCACCCTCTCCAACTCTTCCGGGGTATCCACCTCGACGGAATCGTGAACCGTCTCAACCACCTTGATCCTGTATCCATGCTCTATCGCCCTTAGCTGTTCCAGGGCCTCCAGCCTCTCAAGATATCCTTCCTCCAAGCGGGTAAAGGTCATAAGAAAAGACTTCCTGTAGGCGTAGATACCGTGGTGCTTATAGTACGGGACTCCTGTGTCGCTTCCTCTTACATAAGGAATGGTAGCCCTGGAAAAATAGATGGCAAAATTATCCCTGTCAAAGACCACCTTCACCGCATTCGGGTGAGTTATCTCCTCTTCCCTCTTTATCCTGTATATCAGGGTGCTCATATCAACGGATGGATCTTCGAGAAGCGGTCTCGCCACTTCATCTATCTGGGAAGGTTCAAATATCGGCTGATCCCCCTGAATATTCACAATAACATCCGAATCCTCAACGTCATCGAGGGTTGATACGGCTTCGGCGATCCTGTCCGTTCCAGATCTGTGTTCGGATGATGTCATGATAACATTGCCGCCAAATTCTTTAACTGCCGCGAATATCCGCTCATCATCCGTAGCCACGGCGGCATACGACACGACACCCGACCGCAGCGCCCTTTCGTAGACATGCTGTATCATCGGCCTGCCGCAAATATCGGCCAGGGGTTTACCCTCAAACCTCGTGGACTCATATCTTGCCGGGATTATGCATATTATCTTCATTATAGACGCCCATCACCCTTTTCCAGATAATTAACAACATAATCACGAACTGCGTCTTCGAGCGAACGGAAAGAAAGGGGACATCCTGCGGCGTGCAGTTTATCCATCTTCGCCTCGGTAAAATACTGGTACTGGTCACGAATCGACTCCGGCATTTCGATGTAGTCTATCTGCGGATCACGGTTCATCGCCGAGAAAACCGCATTCACAAGGTCATTCCAGCTGCGGGCATGGCCCGTCCCCAGATTAAAAATTCCGTTTGCCTCCCGATTCTCAAGCAGCCACCAGAGGGCCTCAACGCAATCCTTGACATAAACAAAATCGCGCATCTGCTCCCCGTCTCTGTATTCAGGTTCATAGGATTTAAAAAGCTTGACCTTACCCGTTTCGCTTATCTGATGGCAGGCCTTATATACGACACTCTTCATATCCCCCTTATGGTACTCATTCGGCCCGAAGACGTTAAAGAATTTGATGCCGGCAAATTTATGCTGCAATCTGTTCCGCAGGACCCAGAGATCAAACACCTGTTTGGAGTAACCGTACATATTTATCGGTCGTAGCGTTTCAGTTACCGTGTCATCATCTGAAAATCCCTTTGCCCCGTCACCATAAGTTGCCGCACTGCTTGCATATATAAAACGAACACCCTTTTTCACGGCCCACTCGGCAACCCTGCGGCTGTACCGGTAGTTGTTTTCCATCAGGTAGTCCGCGTCACGTTCAGTCGTGGAAGAACATGCCCCCATATGGACTATCCCCCTCACATTGAAAGGAACCCTGTCCTCACAAACCATCTCAAGAAAATCATCTTTGTGAATATAATCCGCAAAGCGTCTGTTGACCAGGTTTCCCCACTTGTCCGATTGCCCGAGTCTATCCACAATTACAACATCATCGATCCCCTCGGAATTGAGCTTCCAGACAAAGGCACTACCTATAAACCCGGCACCTCCGGTAACTATAAGCATTGGTTTTTACTCCTAAACCGGACAAGCCGGAACCAAGAAATGGTTCAAGGGTTCAAGGTTAATCGTTTTCTAACCACTGGACCGTGAACCTGAGTAGTTACGATTTTTTCTCGTTCCCATGCTCCAGCGTGGGAATGCATACCATGTGGGTTCCCACGCTGGAGCA
>JADFWA010000269.1 GCA_015222855.1 Pseudomonadota bacterium
GACCTCTGTCATTCGAATTCATTTTATTTACATATTTAGATCCTTTTAGGGTCACCATTCAAGCCACCCCTTTTAGGGGTGATAGTTGACTTTTACTGGAGGTGAGACCATGAAAGTAAGTCGTGTTTCTGAGATGAGAACTCTGGATAGGACGGCCACAGATAAATTTGGCATAGCAGAAGAAATATTGATGGAAAACGCAGGGGAGGCTGTTTACTTTGTGCTCTTAAGAGAGTTCGGGATACAAGACAGAGATTTTATAGTGTTTTGCGGGATAGGCAACAACGGGGGTGATGGGTTTGTTGTTGCGAGAAAAATTCATTCAAGTGGAGGAAAAGTCAAAGTATTCATTTTAGGCGATCACAAAAGGTTCAAAGGTCCAGCAAAAACTAACTTTGATATTGTATCCCGGTTGCCTGTAGAAATTCAACAAATTGAATCTATTGATTCAATAAAGACAGATGTCTTTCACTGCGACGCGATCGTGGATGCAATTTTCGGCACCGGTCTCACGCGGGATGTTGAGGGCCTGTATCGTAATGTCATTGAGCTGATAAACGAAAGCGGAAAAGCCGTGTTTAGCGTTGATATTCCCTCCGGTATCCACGGAGATACGGGAAAAATAATGGGGGCAGCGGTTAAGGCAGATTATACTGTAACCTTTGGCCTTCCAAAAATTGGGACTATGCTTTTTCCAGGTTATAACCTGTGCGGCAAACAGTATGTCACACACATATCCTTCCCGCCATCAATGTACAACAAAGATTCAATGAAAATTGAGATCAACCACCCGCCGAAACTTGTTTGCAGGGATAAGAATGCCCACAAAGGGGACCTTGGTGATGTGCTTTTTATTGCAGGTGCTGCAAGCTATTTTGGGGCTCCTTATTTCGCAGCCCTTTCTTTTCTGAAAGCAGGGGGCGGTTATTCCCGCCTTGCGGCACCCGAATCCATTACGCCGTTTATAGCCAATAAGGGAAGCGAGATCGTATTTGTTCCGCAGAAGGAAACAAGCTCCGGAACTATTTCATCTGAGAACGTAGACGCTTTGCTTGAACTCTCAGAGAGAGTGGATATGGTTGTACTGGGACCCGGGTTGTCTCTCGAGGAAGACACTCAAAAGTTGGTTAGGCGATTGGCCGGGAAGATTGTTAAACCACTGCTCATAGATGGTGACGGCATTACTGCACTCTGCCAGGATTTGGAAATTATAAAGAGGAGAAAGGCAGAGACCATCCTCACGCCGCATTTAGGCGAAATGTCCAGGGTCACAGGGCTTGGCGTCCCCGAAATAGAGACTAACAAGATTGATATTCTGCAGCGTACTGCCAGGGAACTGAATGCTACGGTTGTCTTGAAAGGAGGTCATTCACTGATAGCATATCCAGATGAAAGGGTTTTTATAAACATGAGCGGGAACCCCGGTATGGCTACGGCAGGCTCGGGAGATGTCCTGACAGGGACAATCGCAGCCATGTTCGGGTTGGGGCTGTCTGTTCAGGATGCAGTGAGGAAGGGAGTGTTTATTCATGGTTTTGCAGGAGATCTTGCTGCAGAAGATGAAGGCGAGGATGGTATAACGGCTCAGGATATAATGGATTATCTGCCACTTGCTGTCAAAATGGACCGCGAAGGTCTCGATGAATCTTTTGCGCACCGTTATAAAGGGGTACATGTAATTTAACGTTTAGGCACAGAATTCATCATATTGCCACGTTAACTGGCGAAGGTTTAAGCACCCTCATTAGGTCGCCCGGGGAGATCTCTGCCAGCAGTCCTCTTTTCCCTGCATTGATGTAGATTTTTTTAAGATTAATAATGATGAACTCGTAAAAAGTAAAACCCATTTAAC
>JADFWA010000270.1 GCA_015222855.1 Pseudomonadota bacterium
CAAAGATCATCAAAGCCATGGGTTTGACGAGGGAGGAGGTCTATATATGCAACATACTGAAATGCCGCCCCCCAGGAAATCGCAATCCCAGGCCGGAGGAAATACAGGCATGTGAACCATTTCTGATAAAACAACTTCAGGCAATTAAACCCGAGGTTATCTGTGCCCTCGGTACATTTGCCGCGCATACACTGCTCGGCATCAATGTTCCCATTTCAGTTCTCAGGGGGAAATTTCATTCTTATCAGGGGATAAAACTTATGCCCACGTATCATCCGGCGTATCTTTTGAGAAACCCCGGCGCTAAAAAGCAGGTATGGGAAGATGTACAGATGATTATGAAGATATTGTCGGGTTAAAGGTCAAAGGCTAAAGGTTAAAGGCAGGTGGCATATGTTAGGAAATAGAAACAAGATTTGTATTGCGCTTCTGGCAATTGCATTGCTTTTCGTCATGGGATTGCACCCATCTTCCGGGGAGGAGAAAAAGCCTGTCTTTGACGTCATCACCATAGATGCCGCGATTACCCCGCCCATTGCCAGATACATCGTCCAGACTATAGATCAATCTTTGAGTGATGGCTCTGACGGCCTGATAATCCTTCTGGATACGCCTGGGGGACTTGATCTTGCCATGAGGGATATTGTAAAGGGGATATTGAATTCTCCCATACCGGTTATTGTATTTGTTCATCCGTCAGGGGCGAGGGCGGCATCTGCAGGGGTTATTATAACCATTGCGGCCCATGTGGCCGCGATGGTCCCCGGTACCAACATCGGGGCGGCCCATCCTGTAGCCCTGGGTGGGGGCAAGATGGATGAAACGATGATCAAAAAGGTGGAAAATGACTTCGTTGCCTATGCCCAGAGTATCGCCAAAAAGAGGGGGCGAGATGAAAAGTGGGTAGAACAGGCCATCAGGGAAAGCGAATCGATTACGGCCGAAGAAGCGCTCAAACATAATGTTATCGATTTCGTTGCCGTCGATATCAAGCAGCTGCTGGAAAAGGTGGATGGGAAGGAGATAACCCTGCCTTCGGGAAAAGTCACCCTGAAAACGAAGGGTGCCGTCATCAATCAAAAGAAAATGGGGCTGCGTGGAAAAATATTGATGGCCCTCTCCAACCCCAATATAGCTTATCTTCTGTTGATGATAGGTCTGGCGGGACTCTATTTTGAGTTTGCCCATCCGGGCGTGATACTTCCGGGGGTTATCGGAGGAATCTCCCTGATACTCGCCTTTTATGCCCTGCAGACCCTTCCTGTAAATTACGCGGGGATACTGCTGATCATATTCGGCATAATACTCTTTATCGCGGAGATAAAGATCGTCAGTCACGGGATGCTCACCGTTGCCGGCATCATTTCTCTTGTTTTGGGTTCTATTATGCTGTTTGAATCTCCCGTTCCGGCCCTCAGAGTCTCACTAAAGGTGATGATTCCGACAATCGTTATTACATCTTCGTTTTTTGCGGGTGTAGTTACACTTGCCCTGAAGGCACAGATGAGAAAGCCCGTTACAGGTCTGGAAGGGATGATAGGTGAAGAGGGGGATGCGATTACCGTGGTTAATAAAGATGGGAAGGTCTTTGTCAAGGGGGAATACTGGAATGCCTTCAGCCGGAAATTGGTGAAAAAGGGTGAAAGAGTGAGGGTTGTTGGGGTCAAAGGACTCAAGGTGGAGGTTGAAGAAGCAGAAAGTAAAAAGGAGGATAACTAATCAGCCACCAAGACACGAAGTCACTAAAATCATATCATTATTTATGATAACCAGAGCCATTTGATTACTGAAATTTTCCGGAGATTATGTGGAAATATAAGCACACTTTGTGCCTTGGTGACTTTGTGGCTGAGTAATTAAAAAGGAGGAATAAGACATGTATATGTATACAATTATTACTTTGGTAATTCTGGTAGTATTGTTCCTGGCAGCGGCCATTAGAATACTCAATGAATACGAGAGGGCGGTCATTTTCCGCCTGGGAAGGCTGATTAAGACAAAAGGTCCCGGTCTTATTATTTTGATACCGGTAATCGATAAAATGGTCAAAGTAGACCTGAGGATAGTGGCCATGGATGTTCCTCCACAGGATGTTATTACACGTGATAATGTATCCATCAAGGTAAATGCCGTTATCTACTTCAGGGTGATGGACCCTAACAATGCCGTTGTAGAGGTTGAGAACTATCTTTACGCAACGTCTCAGCTCGCCCAGACCACCTTAAGAAGCGTCTGCGGACAGGTTGAACTGGACGAGATTCTGTCGGAAAGGGAAAAGATCAACGCGAATTTGCAGGAAATCCTTGATAGAAGCACCGATCCCTGGGGAATCAAGGTATCCACGGTGGAAGTAAAACACATCGACCTCCCGCAGGAGATGCAGCGGGCGATGGCCAAACAGGCGGAGGCGGAAAGGGAACGACGTGCCAAGATCATCAACGCCGAGGGTGAGTTTCAGGCCGCCCAAAGACTGGCAGATGCGGCTGCTGTTATTGCCGAGCATCCGATGGCCCTGCAGCTTAGATATCTTCAGACCCTGAATCAAATTGCCACTGAAAATAATTCGACCACTGTATTTCCTATACCAATCGACTTATTTAAACCATTTTTGAAGATGATGGAAGAAAAATAGTAAACTCGGGCTTATAACCTATCGTTCCCTCTCCCTGGGGAGAGGGTTAGGGTGAGGGGAAAAGGCAGCTCACTCTGTTATTTTTTTACACAAGAAAGGAGACAATAAGTGGAGGCAAGAGAAAGAACACATATAATTACAGGTGGAGTCATTCTCATTACGCTGGGAGTGCTGATTTTTCTGAACAGTATGGATATCTATGGATTTGGCAAAAGCTGGCCTATCTTGTTGATAGTTGTTTCTGTATGTACGCTGGTTCAGCGCACCAAGGATATAGGGGGATGGATTATAGGTATTGTCGGTGTCGTTTTTCTTGTAGTAAAGAATTTTCAGACGAATTTAGATAAAATCGCCGGAGTTGCCCTGCCGGCATTGCTGGTACTTCTCGGTGTCTATATACTATTTAACCACTTCAGGAAACGACGATGAAAACATTGGTAATCTCCGATTTCGACGGTACGATCAGTACAAGAGATGTTGGATATGAAATCATCGAACGGTTTACCGGTGAAGGATGGAAAGAGATTGACCGGGCGTACTGCGCGGGCGAAATAGGCTCAAGGGATGCCTATATCCAGATTACCTCTCTTTTCAGAGGAACTAAAGAAGAGATGGTGAGATATGTACTGAACCGCGCAAGCATGGATCCCCATTTCAATGAGTTTTATCTGTTCTGCAAGGAGAAAGAGATCGATATTAAGATTGTTTCCGATGGACTTGATTTTTATATAGATGTCATTTTGAAAAAGTATGGTCTTGGGGACATTGAGTTTTTTTCAAATGTTGTCGGTTTTCACAATGGAAGGGCATCCTCGATAGAATTTCCCCACCACAACGGGAGATGCAAAAAATGCGGTACCTGCAAAAGTACACTTCTCGAGCAATACCGCCAGACCTATGACAGGATAATATATGTCGGTGACGGTTATTCGGATGTATGTCCGGCAAAGGATGCAGACGTGGTCTTTGCAAAGGGGATACTTTATGAGAAGTGTCTGGAGAATGGCAGATCGTGCATCCATTACGAAAATTTCAGGGATGTAGAAGATCATATCAGGGAGAGGCTGTCGGCCACGGCAAGTCCGGCACGGGTGGGGTACAGATAGCCATTCTGAATGGCAATTAATCCTTCTTCCTCAAGTTTTTTCAGGATTTCTCCTTTTTCAGCAATAAGATCATAGTCATATTCTCTGGCAAAATCCTTGAGATGGATCCCCTTTTTGGTACACAGGCCAAGGTGTATGGCCTCCAGACGGAGCTGTTCCATTGTCAGGGATTCCGTTTCTTCAACGGGCGATCTGCCAGCCTCGATATCCGTAATGTATCTTTCAAGCGATCTGTGATTCCACCAGCGCCTGTTATCGATAAAAGAATGAGCGGTTGGACCGAGACCGAGATAAGGAGTGTGCTCCCAGTACTTCCGGTTGTGTCGTGAGAAGAACGTGGTATTTTTGGCAAAACTTGACACCTCATAGTGGGTGTATCCGGCATCCTCGAGAGTTTCGGCCGTTTTCATAAAGAAATCGTACCCAAGTTTTTCGCCAGGCAGGAAAATATCACCTTTTTGATGCCTTTTCCCCAGGGGTGTCTCCGGTTCTATGGTCAACTGATAACAGGAGAGGTGCTCCGGGCGGAAGGACAGAACTTGGGTCAGGGTATCCATCCATGATTTCATATTTTGGCCCGGCACACCATAAATCAGGTCAAGCCCCAAATTATCAAATCCGGCGCCGCGTGAGGTTTCTATTGCTGAAACTGCCTGGGCGGTGGTGTGTCTCCGTTCAAGGAAGGTGAGTATTTTGGGGTCGAGGGACTGAATGCCGATATTGAGGCGGTTTACACCCATATCCTTGAGCGTTTTAAGAGCTGAGATATCCATATCTGCCGGGTTGATTTCGATGGTAATCTCCGCGCCGGACAGCAGGATGAAGTTTTCCTGAATTTTCTCGATGATATCTTGCAACTGCCGTATGTCAAGGAGCGAGGGTGTTCCTCCACCTATATAGACGGTATCAAACCTGCTGAATTTTCGCCTATATGCCCCCATTTCCTTAAAGAGACACTTTAAGTAATTTGGGATATAATCGGGATTTGTTACGGAATAGAAGTTACAGTAACCGCACCTGGTACGGCAGAACGGAATGTGGATATATAGACCGGCTGTTTTACTCATCTAATTACTCAGCCACAAAGTCACCAAGACACAAAGAAGAAATTAGATACTGGATACTGGATGCTGGATACCTGAGATTCGCCGCAGGCAAAATTTTATCCAGCACCAAGCATCCAGCATCGAAGCAGAGCGATAATTGGTGACTTCATGTCTTGGTGGCTAAATAGCTACTACACTCATCTTAATCGGACCCGGTTTTCAGAATGGAAAGAAACGCGCTTTGCGGGATGGCAACCGATCCCACCATCTTCATCCGTTTTTTACCCTTTTTCTGTTTTTCCAGAAGCTTTCGCTTACGGGTGATATCACCACCGTAACACTTTGCGATGACGTCCTTACGGAAGGGCGATATGGTGGTACGTGAAATTATCTCCCGGCCGATGGCGCCCTGAATGGCGATTTTAAACATCTGCCTCGGAATTTCCTCTTTTAACCTTTCGCACGCGAGAAGACCGCGCGGGCGGGCCTTGTCACGATGAACAATTTGTGCCAGAGCATCCACCTTTTCCCCATTGACCAGAATATCCAGGAGGACAAGATTGCTTTCTCTGTAGCCGATAATATCATAATCGAATGAGCCGTATCCCTGTGTTACGGTCTTGAAACGGTCATAAAAATCGTAGATAATCTCGGCCAGGGGTAGCTCAAAGACCAATTCAATCCGGCCGGGGCTTATGTAGTTAAGTATCGAGTTAACGCCCCTTTTTTCCTTGCAGAGTTTCATGACGGCGCCCAGATATCTTTCCGGCATCATCATGGCGGCCCGGATGTAGGGTTCTTCCG
>JADFWA010000271.1 GCA_015222855.1 Pseudomonadota bacterium
AGAGACTATGTCAAGGCAATGTGGCTCATGCTCCAGCAAGATAAGCCGGAAGACTATGTCATAGCTACAGGGCAATGTCACTCTGTGAGGGAGTTTCTGGAAATTGCGTTCTCTTACGTAGGATTAAATTATAAGGACTATCTTGAAATAGATGAAAAGTTTTTCAGGCCTTCGGAAGTCATGCTTTTACGTGGAGACGCCACGAAAGCCAGGAAACAATTAGGTTGGAATCATGAGGTTTCTTTTGAGGGCCTCGTAGAAGAGATGGTGAAAAGCGATCTTGAATATTTTGAAAAACTGGTTTAACGAGTATCCCTATCACAATCTCGTGATTTTTCATAAAGCGCAAACAAGGTCTTGAATATTTTGTTTGGTCTCCCCCTTAAGAACCATGAAAAAATGAATGCAGTAAAAGGTGACATGTTCTCATATCAACCGGAGGGGTCGTGAGGAGAAACCTGTCAGCGCTGGCAAACACAGAATACGACCTCGTCATTGTGGGGGGTGGTATCTTTGGAGTATGCGCGGCTTGGGATGCCGCCTTGCGCGGCCTATCCGTTGCTATAATCGAAAAGGGCGACTTCGCTCACGCAACCTCTGCGAACCATTTCAAGATGGTGCATGGTGGCATACGGTATCTTCAACACGCTGACATTTACCGCATTAGAGAATCAAGTCGTGAACGTGCAGCGCTTCTACGCATCGCACCACATCTCGTGCAACCCCTTCCCATAGTTATTCCTACTTACGGCCACGGAATAAAGGGTAGAGAGTTTCTCAGTGCGGGCTTATTCCTTTATGATATCATAACCTGCGATCGTAATCGGGGTGTACAAGCTGACAGACGTATCCCAAGATGCCGCTTCATCTCTCGTCAGGAAGTTTTGGAACTGTTTCCTGGAATAAAGGAAAAATCATTAACAGGTGGCGCTGTTTTCTGTGACGGGCAGATATATAATCCACCACGCCTTGCCATTTCCTTTCTCAAGTCAGCAGTCAACAGAGGAGCGGATGCTGCAAACTATGTTGAGGCGACAGGTTTTCTCCAAAAGGGAAATCGAGTTTCTGAGGTCAAAGCCCGAGACGTTTTGACTGGAAACCAATTCGAAATTCGTAGTAAAGTAGTCCTCAATACTGCTGGCCCGTGGGCTCATCGTTTGTTGAGGAGCGAACTGGGGCTTCGGCTGAATTCCAAGCCTACTTTTTCAAGAGACCTTGCTTTTGTTGTCAATCGGCATCCAATGACGAGATACGCTGTTGCATTTTCCACAAAGGCAAAGGACTCGGATACCATATTAGATAGAGGAGGACGTCATCTTTTTGCGGTACCTTGGAGAGACTATACCCTCATAGGCGTTTGGCATGTTGTCTTCAACGAAGCACCAGAGAAAATCGGTGTCACCGAGAAGGAACTTCAAGAATTTATAGATGAGGTCAATGAAGCTTAACCTGGCCTGTCCCTTACGCTTGACGATATTTTAATAATAAATACGGGGCTCACTCTGTTTGGCGAGGAAAATAGACAAGGTCGAAACAACATGAGTTTCGGAAAACGTTCCCGACTTATCGACCATAACCAGGAACACCAGTTAGAAGGACTTGTGACCCTCATCGGTGTTCGGGCCACGACAGCACGAGGTATGGCTGAGAAAGCTGTCGATATTATAATAGATAAGCTCGGGAAAAGGACACCAAAATCTAAAACAGAAGTAACGCCTATTTATGGCGGAGATATCGGTTCCTTTGAGGATTTCTTAAGAGACGCCATCAAAAATAGTCCGTCTGCACTTAACACCAGAAAAGTGCGTGCATTGGTTCATAATTATGGCTCCCAATATCAGCAGGTGTTGAAGCATGTTAAAGAGAATCCTACATTGATCGAAAGCGTGGGAGAGTCAACAGTTTTGAAAGCAGAAGTCATACAGGCCGTTAGGGAAGAAATGGCCCAAAAATTGGCAGACGTGGTCTTCAGGAGGACGGATCTGGCCACGAGTGAATATCCAGGAGATGACACCGTGGAAACATGCGCTCGCCTGATGTCTTCGGAAATGGGTTGGGACGAGGACAAATTAAATAGGGAACTTGAGGAAGTAAAAAGAACATTCCCGTTCAATAACCAGCAAATAACAATGAAAGAGTGAGTAGGATGAACGTTTTTATTAGTGGTGGCACAGGCTTTATTGGTTCGCGACTTGCTTTAAAGTGTCTTGAAAAAGGGGACTCAGTCAAGGTGCTGGGACAAGAGAATAATCCCGCAGAGGCTGAAAACAAGCAACTCATAGAAGCTAAAGGCGCAGAAGTCATTTTAGCATCCGTAACCGACAGGGAGAGACTTTTTGAATTGCTACAAGGAATTGATCTTGTTTATCACCTCGCCGCTGCCCAACACGAGGCGAACGTACCAGATCAAGTCTTCTGGGATGTAAACGTAACCGGAACTAAAAACATCCTGGAAGCCAGCGTAAGTGCCGGCGTAAAGCGTTTTGTCCATGGCAGCACCATCGGTGTTTATGGTTCCACTTTAGAAGGAAATGTCGATGAGCAATCCCCTTTAAAGCCGGACAATATTTATGGAATAACCAAGCTGGAAGGAGAAAAACTCGTTCTTTCCTTCCGCCAAAAACTTCCAGTCGTAATAATCCGTATTTCAGAAACTTATGGACCTGGAGACCGAAGGCTGTTGAAGCTCTTTAAGGCAATAAAAAAGAATCTATTTTTTATGATTGGTAACGGAGAAAATATCCATCATCTGATATATGTTGACGACCTGATCCAGGGTCTATTCCTTGCTGCTACGACGAAAGAAGCGGTGGGAAACGTATTTGTACTTGCCGGGAAAGAGCCTCTGACGACCACCGAGATGGTCAGGGCTATAGCACAAGAACTGGGGACAAGCATCCCAAAATTCCGCGCGCCGCTTTTCCCATTCATCTTCCTGGCCATTATGATGGAAAAGGTGTTGCGACCTCTTGGTATTCAGCCACCCCTTCACCGAAGAAGAATGGATTTTTTCAAGAAAAGTTTTCTCTTTTCGCAGGAAAAGTCATTAAAAACCTTGGGCTTTGTCGCTCAGTTCTCTTTTCCCCGGGGCGTGTCTGAAACAGCTCAATGGTATACGCAGATGGGATACCTTTAGGACTGATGCGCACATGAATATTTTGATGATTAATTATGAATATCCGCCTCTCGGTGGCGGAGGCGGTGTCTTTAACAAGCAGCTCGCTGAAGAACTGAGCAAGAGCAACAATATTACGGTGGTGACTTCCAATTTTAATAACCAAAAACCATATGAAATCAAAAACGACATCGAATTAATCCGTGTACCAGTTCTTATGAGGACCGATCAAAATGCAGCCACCATAATTTCAATGCTTTCCTTCTCTCCTGCTAGTTTGTGGGCAGGATATCAACTACTGAAAAGGCGACCTTTTGATATTGTCCACTCAATGTTTGCCATACCCTCTGCCCCCTCAGCTCTTGCGCTTGCAAAAAAGTTTCATTTACCCCATGTTCTTTCCATCCTGGGAGGGGATATTTATGATCCTAGTAAAAAGCTTTCTCCACATAAAACTCCGCTTCTCCATTACACTGTAACAAAAATGATGCAAGAATCGGATAAAGTGGTTGCCCTTTCATCTGATGTCAGGAAAAGAGCTCTTAAATATTACAATGTATCAAAAGAGATAGATGTTATTCACCTTGGCATACCAAAACCTCTTGTTGTAAAAAGAACCAGGGATCATTTTGGCTTCAAATCGGATGATATCCTATTGATAACGGTTGGAAGGCTCATCGCACGCAAGGGCTTGTATGATTTGGTTGGAACTGTGGAGGCCATGCGGAGCCAAAATATAAAGTTGGTTGTTGTTGGAGATGGCCCCAAGAGAGTCGAATTAGTGGAACTATCAAAGTCCTTGGGTATCTCTGATCACGTGTTGTTCTTTGGGCATGTAAGCGATGAAACAAAATTCCAACTGCTTGACATTTCCGATATTTATGTCTCGTCAAGCCACCATGAAGGGTTTGGCATCGTGTTTCTCGAAGCGATGGCTTCGGGTTTACCAGTTGTTTGCTATGATGAGGGAGGGCAGGCTGAATTTCTACTCGATAAAAAAACAGGATTCTTGGTAAGTTATGGAAATACGAGTTTGTTGACCAGGAGAATAAGACAGCTTTGTGAAGATACCACTCTAAGA
>JADFWA010000272.1 GCA_015222855.1 Pseudomonadota bacterium
GATCATATTCTAAATGAACTCAATGACCTTGATATTGTCAATACGACACCGATAGAAGCATTGCACAAGATCAACGAATGGCAGGCAAGGGTGAAAGGCAGGAAGGAAGTAATGTAACTTTATTGGTGGGCAGTGCCCACCCTGCGTTCTGGTAACCGGTAACCGTCAACCTTGAACTCAGAACTCGAAACTTTCATATAAATGGGGAGGCAATTATGAAAAAGTATCTTACAATGATATCGTGTTTTATTATTTTGGCAATCGCTTTCGGGTGCACCACGGTTTATAAGGCAGCCGTGGATGAACGTAACGTGCGCACTATTGCCAGCGACAAAAAGATTGCGGCGACTATTTTAAAGGAATTTTATGATGATAAAACAGTTAAGGTTCTTGATATTTCTCCGGCCTGCTATAGCGGTCATGTGTACTTGGTCGGTGAGTATGAAACCAAAAAGCAAAGGAAGAGGGCTGTGGAAATTGCCAGGAAGAAAAAGGGTGTAAAAACCGTAACCACTTATCTACTTCCAAAGAAAAAGGATGATCACTGCGGTACATCAGATAATCTTGCGATAACCGCAAAGGTTAAAACAAGGCTGATCAAGGACAAGGAAATCTGGTCAACAAACGTCAATGTAAAAACGGTGCAATGCAACGTGGTTCTTTTGGGTATTGTCGGTTCGAAAGGGGAAATTCGCAAAGCTATTACTCATGCAAAAAGCGTGGAAGGTGTTCGAAGTGTAAAGTCTTTCCTGAAATCCGTGAAGTAGGCAATATTTACCAGCAGCGCGGCAATTGGCAACTGAGCAATTAACTTATTTTTCTTCGGTTTCACCTTCCCGGAAGCGGGATTATAGCCAGTCGCTTTCTTTACCTGCCCCGGTGCGGTCAGCTTTTTGACCTGCCCACAGGCACAAACGGAAAAAATAAAACCCAGGGCAATAAATAAACAAAAAAGTCTTTTCATTTTTCACCTTCATATCTACTTTATTACTTTAAATAAGGGTCAGGTCGACATTCTTGACAGCTGCTGAAATCGTGAGCCCTTTACACCTTAACCCTTAACCCTTAACCTTTAACCTCACTTTATACACACCCTGCGTACCTGTATGAAATCTGTGAGACCATGAACGGCTTTTAATATCCCATCCTGAAGGAGGGTGGTCATCCCCTCGGAAATGGCTGTGTCGCGTAGTTCTTCAACCATTGCATGTTTCTGGATCAATCTTTTGATGTTGTCCGTTGCGACAAGCACTTCATGAATGCCCATTCTTCCCCTGTATCCTGTGTTATTGCATTCACTGCAGCCCTTTGGACGGTGTAATTTGAAACCATCGTTGTAGGGAATATTGAGTTTCGCAAACATCTCCTCCCCGTAACTCTCTGCCATCTCATCATACTCCTCCTTTGAGGGGTGATACTCTTCCTTGCAGTTGGCACAGAGTGTCCTTACCAGTCTCTGCGCGAGTATGCAGAGGAGAGAATCGGCAAAATTGAGAGGGTCTATCCCCATATCGAGAAGCCTGACAATGGTCTCTGGGGCGCTGTTGGTGTGAAGGGTGGAAAAGACAAGATGGCCGGTGAGCGATGCCTCAATGCCGATTTTGGCGGTTTCGGTATCCCTCATCTCTCCTACCATGATAACGTCGGGATCAGCCCTTAAAAAGGAGCGCATGGCGTGGCCGAAGTCAAGGCCGATCTTGGGGTTGACCTGTACCTGGCGTAGACCGTATTGTGTGATTTCAACGGGATCTTCCGCCGTCCATATTTTCTTTTCCGGTGTGTTGATATGATGCAGGGCGGCATGAAGGGTTGTGGTTTTCCCCGAGCCGGTAGGGCCTACAACAAGAATCAACCCGTACGGTTTTTTAACTGCTTCAACGAAATTTTTGTAATTATCCGGGGACATGCTCATTTTTTCGAGCGGCATGGTTTCACCCTTGGCAAGAATTCGCATTACCACGTCCTCTTGACCACCCTGTGTGGGTACGGTTGCCACGCGCAGTTCGATCTCGTTACCTCTTCCCCGTTTGAATTTTATCTTGCCGTCCTGTGGAAGTCTCCGCTCCGTTATATCGAGGTTGGACATTATCTTGATCCTCGAGACAATTGCCGCCCTGTAATTGTAGGGGACGGTTTGATAAATCGCGCACTCACCGTCAACCCTGAGTCTTACTTCGACATTTTTCTTGTCCGTATTGGGTTCGATGTGGATATCGGAGGCGTTGCGTACGTATGCATCGTTGATGATCTTGTTGACAAGCTGCATGATGGCGCTATCCGATTCCGTAACTATATCCTCTTCATCTTCCAGGGCTTCTTCGTCCTCGACGAGCATCCCCAGGATGTCGGTTATAGAGGATGTAACGTCCTCGCCGTGTGACCGCAGGAAGTGGTTGATGAATTTCAATATGTCTTCCTTTAGGGCGACATCGTATTCGATCGATTTTGTTTTCAGGAGGTTTTCGATCATGTCCCTCTTCAGGATATTGTTAGGGTCATCCACAATCACCCTGATTTTCCCGTCTGTTTTTTCCAGGGGAACCCATAACTCGCGGCTGAGATATTCCCTTCTCAAGTTTTTCAACAGGTCCCCCGGTATCGGGTATTTGTCGTTGAATTGTACAAACTTGCAGTGATAAAAGGCTTCCAGGGATTTGCCGATGTTCTCTTTTGATACCTTGTATTTTGTCCGCAACAGATCTTCCATTGTTACTTTGTTCTTTCTGGCTTCATCCCAGGCATTTTCTATGGCCTCTTCTTTGATTAAACCACGACTTACAAGGTAATCAAATCTTGTTTTCCGCCTTCTGTCCATTTTTTGCTGATTGTAGAAGGCGATCCCCAGGACGTCGGCTATCTTTTCCAGGAAACTCTGCTCTTCGGCGGAGAATTTGCCGCTTCCTTTTTTGTTGAGTATCTGAATAACGCCCATCAGGGTATTGGCGTAAAAAATCGGGACCGCCAGTATCTGGGTGGTCCTGTAACCTGTTTTTTCGTCCCAGCTGTGATCAAAGTGTATATCTTTATCAATTCCTTTCAGTTCTTCATCGTCGTAGGCATCGGCAATATTGACGGCATTTCCCGTATTGGCCACGTAGCCGGCGATACTTTTATTGTTGATGGGCAGCCTGATTTCCTGTAACTTGGAGCCCGCCAGAAACATTGAATATATCTCATTTTTTTTCTGGTCCTTTACATATATGGTGATTGAATAGGCATTAAAAAGGCTCAGGATGCCGTCCTTAAGATCCACCAGTATCTGTTTTGTGTTCTGAGCGGCATGTATGCGATTGGTAATGTCCTGCAGCCCCTTATGAAGGGAGAGTTTGTCCTGAAGGTCTTTTATCTCCTGACGCTTGATTGTGCCTTTCATTTTTCTGCCTTCTTTATTTTCCATAACTCATGTATCCTAAAGCAGATTTAAAATATTATCAATAAAAACTTCGAAATAACATTGCGAGCGTGGTTCCAGCGGCAAATTTCCGAGACCATCAAAGATAACTCGTGCGGTTTTTTAAAAATTGATTGAAGATAACATTTAGATTTGTTATAAAACAAGTTCGGGAAAAAGGAAGAGTTTGGAAGTATCCTTTCCTGATGTCTGTTCATCATAGGAGAGAAAGTATGGAAGGCATTGATAATCTCGATTTGTTTGATATGGGGAAACGCATTTCCATAGATATCGGTACAGAGATGCAGATTGAGATCGAGGGGGTTGAATTTCGTTTGAAAAGCGTCTTCATAGGGATGGACCCTGGCGGGGAATATCTGATTTTGAAGTTTCCCTATATAAGTGGCAGCGGTAGTGTTGGAATTCAAGACAAACTTTATACGGGAAATCAGGTTGTTGTACGCTACTTACAGGCTGGCGCTATTTTCGGTTTCCAGGCCAAGCTTCTTGGAGTTACCTCTGCTCCGAAGAAATTAATATTTATATCATATCCAAGGATAATCGAGGAACACAATGTACGTTCCGAAAAAAGGATAAGCTGTTTTCTTCCCGCCAGGACGAAGGTCGATGACAAGGAAAACAGGGGAGCTGTTCTGGATATGAGCAGGCATGGGTGCCGGTATGTAGTCAAGCATAGTAAGGTTTGTAAAACAAAGGATCTTTTTAAGGTGGATGGTCAGATTGAGGTGGCATTTCAACTGCCCGGTATGGAAGGTGAGCAGTCTCTGACGGGGACGATAAGAAATGTCAGAAAAGATGGAGATGAATTGAGTGTCGGCATTGAATTTGGCGATATTGATCCCGAGGTAAAAACAAAGATCTCCGATTTTTTCTCGGCGGCTGAATACGTGTGAGTTAAATTTGATACATTCGTAAAAAGTCTTTTTTTGTCACCATGAATTTATTTCAGGGTCTCCAACTCATTGAAATAATTAGATGCTGAAACAAGTTCAGCATGACAAGGGAACCTGAATAC
>JADFWA010000273.1 GCA_015222855.1 Pseudomonadota bacterium
ACCATTTCCTGCCCGCACAGTTATCCTCTTTTTTATGAACCCTTGGGACTGGACAGGGGACACAGGTTTCTTGAAGTCGGGCTCGGGTCGGGCTACGGTACGGCTTTGGCCCGGGAAATCGTCGGAGAGAAAGGCTTGGTCGTTTCGATTGAGATCGATCCTTTAACCTTAGCCTTTGCAGAAAATAATTTAAAGAAGACGGGCTACCGTGACATTGTCCTGGTCCAAGGGGACGGCGGCCTCGGATACCAGGGAAAAGCCCCCTATGACCGAATTTGCATAACGGCGGCCTGCGATAAAATTCCTCCCCCCTTGCTGGAGCAGCTTAAAACGGGTGGGAGACTCATCGCGCCGGTCAAGGAGGGGGGTGTTCAAAACCTGGTACTGTTGGAAAAAGGAACCGAGGGGGCATCAAGAGAAGTGATTTGCCAGGTTTTGTATATTTCCTTGCGGGGCAGATACGGGAAATAATGGGAAGGCTCATTCTCCACATCGACATGGATGCCTTTTTTGCATCCGTAGAGCTGCTTCGCCATCCTGAACTCAGGGGAAAGCCGGTTGTCGTCGGTGGCAACGGGGGAAATTATAATCCTCGCTGATCAGCAGGTTCAAAATGAGTTTTTGCTTCGGACTCTCGTAGCTAAAGGTCAGAAGATTCAAAACTATGAAGAGCATATGGAAGAAATTGCATCTAAAGAACCATGTGGCAGATTTTTTCTTTCAATGTTTTTTGACCGTGAAAAATGGCAAAACAAATCACCTCTATGCCATTGCTGACATAAGTCGCCTGAATGGCGACTTTTTGGTGCGCTCGGCGGGACGCGTGAGCGCTATCCTTAGAGCAACAGCTGTTTTCCCCGCTGCTTTCCGTCGGCTTGACAACTGACCGGTGCATGATAGGTTAATTAATGAGAACACCAACGGGCTCATACGCCAATATCTGCCGAAAAGGACCGACTTCCAGCCTCTCACACAACAGGATATCCAGAATATTATGGACAAACTCAACAATCGCCCCCGAAAATGTCTTGGCTTCAAAACACCGAATCAGGTATTTTTCGGGATAAACCCACCTGTTGCACTAGCAAGTTGAATCCAAACCCCAAAGGAGACCCCCATGAAAGAGATTAAGCGCATATTGTTTGCCACGGATTTCTCGAAAAATTCTGAATACGCTTTCGAGTATGCCTACTTCCTCGCCAAGAAATGTGACGCCCGACTGCTGATTACGCATGTCGTCCACGTTCCCGTCGATTCGGACACTTTTGATATCCCGCACGCCTCTCTTGAAAGTTTGAAAAAGGCGCTCGATGATGAAGCGCAGAAGAGTATGGTAAAGTTTTGCAGCGATCCTCTTCATGAAGGCGACAATTATGAGACATCTATCGTTCATGGCCTGCCTTATGACCAGATTATCAAGAAGGCGAGGGAGCTTTCCGCTGATCTCATTGTCATGGGGACTCGCGGCCGCCGGGCCGGACTGGATCGGACGCTGTTCGGCAGTACCGCCGAGAAGGTTGTGCGCCTGTCTTCCCTTCCGGTAATGACCATCAGTCTTGAAGAATAACCCTACTGCCGGATGAAGGTTGGGGCTTGACGGAGAAAGACAGCGCTGAAGCTGTCTTTCTTTTTTCGATTACCCAGCGTAGCGGGCAAACCCGGCCTGCTACAAGAAGCAGGCGTTGCCCCGACCAGGGGGAAGACAATCCGAATCGCAAGGAAAAGTCTAGGGGACATTCACCTTACCTGGGCGCTAATGTCCACCATGTTGACATTTGGCAAAAAACAAGGGACAATTGCCATAAGGTTTCCACACAAGAGGAAACAAGCAAAAACCTTCATGGAGGATCTAAGTATGTCATCTCTCGCCCAAGTCCTTGAAATGCCAGATATCGGAGAAACCCTCCCGGAGATGATCGCGGCAGCCCGCAAAGGCGTCCCCATGCGTGCAATCGGCGCCTTGGCCGAGTTCATGAGCCTCAGTCTTCAGGAGGTCGCCGAGATTTTACCCGTATCCTATCGGACTCTGAAGAGATATACCCCCAACCATATCCTCACCAAAGACCTCTCTGCTCACGTCCTTGAGCTGGGACGGGTCTTCATCCGAGCTTCCGAAGTCCTTCAGGATGAAAACAAGGCTCGATTATGGTTGACCCGCCCCTGTCAGGCTCTTGGAGGGGTTGAGCCGATTTCCATGCTCGATACCCCCCTTGGCATCGAAGCCGTTCTGGATGAACTGGTCAGGATCGAACACGGGGTTTATTACTGATGTCCTTCAAGGCGTACCGGATCTCCCCAGAGAAATACGCCACGGATATCTCTGGATCGGGCGCAAAGCTCGTTGGTGGGCGATGGAACCCCAAGGGTGTCGCCCTCCTTTATACCTCAACCACAGCAGCACTTGCGGCACTGGAGGTCCTGGTTCACGTAGAATGGAACCTCCTCCCTCCACTCTCCCTGGTAGAAATCACAGTCAGAAAAAACGCCATACTGGATCTTCAAGATCTCCCCAGAGCCTCTTCCACAGATCCCATCTTTTTGCCAGACGGATGGACCAGAAACCCACCCCATCCCTCTCTTTCCACTATAGGAAAGCAGTGGGTCGAATCCTCAGCCTCTGTAGGGCTGCTGGTCCCCTCTGTTTTTTTCCCCGAAGGCCCGGATCAAAATCTTCTACTCAACCCCATTCATCCCGACTTCGACAAAGACACCAAAATAACCAAGGTCAACCCCTTCAGTTTCGATGATCGGTTGAGGAAGGTTTGACAGTCGATTTTAAGAGGCGCCAGTAAGCCTCCAGCACTCCCTTTTTGATAACCCTGCTAAGTACCATGTAAACCATAAACTAACGCATCTTGCTGGTTATTTGCCACGCCAGCTGCGTTGCGATTTCAGTTGTATAGCTAC
>JADFWA010000274.1 GCA_015222855.1 Pseudomonadota bacterium
ATCAAATATCAAAATGCAAAATTTAAAAGTAAAACGGTTTTTAATTTTGATATTTGATATTTTAATTTTCTTTCTTTGTGCCTCAAGCTATCGGCTCCCCGATCAAAGTCGGGGACAGGTTTAGCCGATAGTAGATTATTCACAGACGTTGTTAATAATCTGTTGATAACCCTGTTGAGAGGGGGGGCAAGTATAGCTCTTTTAGGCCTTTAGACCTGATTGCACAATTTTGCGTCACTTGGAAGAAGTGTAATTATATTAAGGGGTTGTGCTATAGTTCCCGCCATTGTTTAAGTGCGGTAAGATAAATCCCTGTATGGATTTTTGATTTGCCGACCGATTCCACCTTTTCCAGCATGGATCGGTATGCCTCAAGCTGTGGTCTGTACAGCTCCTCCTCACGGGACATGAATTCCTCAGGGGGTTCATCTTTTGCCGGTCTTGAGGTCTTAAAATCCACTATCCACCAGTCGTTTCCATCGAAGACAGCCAGATCGATAATACCGGAGCGAATATGCCTCTCTTTCGGTGTATCCTCGATCGCCCATTCGCTCCGAACCACGGGGTTGGTTTTGTTAATCAGTTCTATTATAAAGGGATCACTTAGCGTGGAAACAACTTCCTCAATTATTCCCGGGGCCATATAAACGGCCGTATCTGCCGACAGACCTTCGGCACAAAGTGACTTTATT
Organism: Pseudomonadota bacterium; assembly: GCA_015222855.1. Lineage (GTDB taxonomy): Bacteria > Desulfobacterota > Syntrophia > Syntrophales > JADFWA01 > JADFWA01. The sequence continues at coordinate 693 of JADFWA010000274.1, forward strand.
GCAGCCGGTTCGGTTGGCAATTTTGCACCCATAATTGAGGTGTGCAGGATCCTGTGTGTTATAATTCCGCGGATTCTGCTTTCGGCGTCATAGTCGCCCGGGTGAGGAAGGCCATCCGGTTTCAGTGATGACGGGCTCTTCACGGTGTAAGGTATCCTCTCGGGAGCAAGCGGAATGGGTTCCGGAAGAATCAAATCCGTATCTCCGTCTTCCGGGGATGGGATATCTGTTGCTGGATTGACGGTAATTGAAATGGTATTGTTTTTTATGTCGGCGGGGTTTGCCCCATTTACATTTTCCCAATCCATAACCCATCCCAGTATGCTTTTATCAGGGGCGGAGATAGATTCATCCTTTGTCTTTGCCGCACCGCTCATGATGAGTACGTGTCTCGCCCTTGTAGCGGCAACATAGAAGGTGCGTTTTGCCTCTCCCCACGCACGCTCCTTCCTGAGTTTGTTAAGGAGCCTGAAAGTCGGTGTAGGTTCTTCCGTGCGACGATCGCGGCCCATGGCGATCAGGTGTTTTTCACCGGCCCCCGGCATCCTTTCCAGAAGATAGGGCGGGGGTGTTTTTGGGCCGCTGGCAAGAGGCCTCCAGTCCATGAAGGGGAGGAATACTATATCAAATTCCAGTCCCTTTGCCCTGTGGATCGTCATCATCTGAACCTGCGATCTCGATGTGGTAGGATCTACCGGTTCATAGAGGGAATCAAGGATAATTTCGATACGATTCAGTGTCTCCTGCGGAATCCCCTGTTCAGCATCTTCCAGAATTTCAAAAAAGCGGCGGCAGTTTGCGACCCCTCCCATGCCGTAAAGACATGCCGTTATCCTCGGTCCGTCGAGGGATTCCCAGAACTCCTTGACGGTCTTTCCGAGTGGTTCTCTTCCCGCTTTCAGAAATGTTTTATCAATAGCCTCAAGGAGGGGATTCATTTCGGGATGTATCTTTGCCGTGAGATGTATCTTTTCCATCCAGTTTTCGGCATCTTGCATGGCCGTCTCCTGGAGAATCTTCACGTCGAACCACGACCAGGGTGATCTCAGAAGCGATGCCCAAGCCAGATCATCATGCGGCCTTGCGATGAACCGAGCTGTCTGCATAAGGTGCGCGACCTCCGGTCTTTCAGCCAGACTCAGCCCCTCCTGTACCTGGACGGGGATATGCTCCTCCTTGAGGGCGGCAAGATATCTCTGAATCCTGTTCCGGGTAAAGAGAAGTATGGCGATGGATTTGTTGCCCCCTGTTTCATCCAGCGTCTTTTTTACTTTTTGAGCGAGCCACCTCGCTTCGTTATCTTTTGCTCTGTCTGAATCTTCATCGGAAAAAAGATTGAGGGATATAACGGTTTCTTCTCCGTTATCTCCGGCCGGAACGGATGGATTGAATGGCACCTCATCGGCATCGGTGTCCGGATCGAGCATAACCATATTGCCGAAGAGTGAGTTTACCCATTTTATCAGTTTCTCCGTGGAGCGGAAATTGGTCTTCAGCAGGTGTGTGTCGAGCGGCAGTTTAACTTGTCCCGGAATGGGAATCCCCGATTTGGCTTCGATAAACAATCTTACCTCCGCCTTTCTAAAGGAATAGATGGACTGTTTCGGGTCGCCCACTATAAAGATCGTTCTGCCGTCTCCCGGCATCCAGCCGCTGCATAATCTCTTTATCAGTTCCCACTGGTTCCGGCTCGTATCCTGGAATTCATCGACGAGCAGGTGCCTGATCCTGTGGTCAAGATACAGGTGAAGATCAGAGGGGTTCTCTTCATCCAGCTCACGAAGCGCGGACTGTTCCAGCCCGATAAAGTCAATAATATGCCGCTTTCCGCATATCGCTTCATATTCACCGATGACCTCCGCCGCAAGGATTATGAAATCTGAAAGTGCACCGATATCGGCTATGGTATCGCCCTTTGCCGGATAGTCTCTTGTCTCGTGGAGGGCCTTCGCGGCATCTCCGGGCAGGTTTTCGATCAATTCTCCCCAGACGGTCCTTTTGAAATTACTGTAAAAACCGCTTTTCGGTCCGAACTGCCTCCTCGGTCTTCCATCTTTGGTAAGAATCCTGTCCGCTATAGCCTGCCAGGAGGGAAGCTCATCCCAGGATGTTCCTGGAAGTGAGGACGGCAGGTTATCGGTTTCTACCCCCTTGCCGGAGAGGTGATCCGTAAATTCCCTCCATTTTGCCCCCAGATCGGAGGATAAAAAATTTTCAAGAAGATTATTGAGACATCGTTCTATATAAATCTGCAATCGTTCATTCAGTATGGATGGAAAGGAGGTAATGCCATGGAGGCGTATTTCCATTATCAGGTCTTCAAACTGGTCCCTCGTTTTTATAACCTCTTTCAACTCATCCGAGATACTGTTCCAGTTGTTGTTGTGATAAAGGAGCCGGTTTTCAAAGGCCTTCCTCTTTATATCCCTTCCTGGAGATGAGAAAAGCCGATCCCGCACACGCCGCAGCGCTTCCTCCATTAAAACGGGCTGGACTTCCTCATCCATAATCTCGCAGTCGGGCGCGATCCCCGCCTGCAGCGGGGCACGTTTTGCCATATAGAGACAGAAACCATGGAATGTCATAATGTTCAGAACGTCGGCAGAGATAAGCCGGTGATGGCGGGAAATAGCGTTGTCGGCGAGTTCAAGAAGAGTTTCATCCAGGGAGTTTTCGGGAGTTTCGTCATTCTGGGCCATATTCAGTACGCGGATAACACGGTCCCGCATTTCCCCCGCGGCCTTTTCGGTAAAGGTAAGGGCGATAATCTCTCCCGGGTGGTTCACCTCTCCCAGCAGTTTGAGAAACCTCATCGTCAGAAGCAGGGTCTTGCCGGAACCGGCAGGGGCCTCCACATGGTGGCTGCAATTTGTATCAAGGGCGGACAGGCGTTCTTTTTTGTCGGTCAGATCGGTTGTCATTTTCTTCCTCTTTCGGCGCCAGCCCCCTTTCGCAGAGGGTCAGGAAGGGGCAGTTTTTACAGGCAAATTCCCTGTTTTCGATATTTGATACAGGGTAGGGGGCGGCGCGGAAATCCCCCCTTTCAAGAATATTTCCTATGTCGGCTATTGCCTTTGACCATTTGTCCAGCGATTCTTCTATTCCCTTGATTGGGTGCATTTTTATTTTGGCCGGGGTCTTCAGTTGTATATAGCCTGCCGAGAGATGTGTCTCATGATCGGTATATTTATCCATAAACGGGACTCTTCCCATGCGCAGGGCGAGCAGATAAACAGGAAGTTGAGGCGCGGCGAGTCTTTCCATGATATCCTTTTGATTCGGGTGGTTTCCGGTTTTGTAATCCCAGCAGATAAGGCCTGACTCTTTATGATAGTCGATTCTGTCTATTCTGCCCCTCAGGGGGAACGACCAGCCGTCACATTCCAGTCCTTCGAAATCTGCTTCTTCGGTGATGCATTTCCATCCATTCTGGCGGTGTTCTATTTCAGCATCGAGCCAGGCAGCAAGTATGCCGGGGGGTGAATCTTCAGACAGCAGAAGGCGGCGCTCTACATTCCATTGCGGGAGTCCGGCGACATCTCTCAGCGCTTCATCCACGCATTCGGATAAGAGATTAAAAGCTCCCTCCCTGTCATTTTCCAAATGAAGGTTCCTTTTTCGAACTTTATTGGTAAAAGAGGCCAATGCCCTGTGAACCCTGATCCCCCGCTCCATGGGTGAGACGGCTGGACTTGCCTTATCTAACGGTTTTATCTTCAGGATGACATCAGCCAGGAACCTGAAGGGACAGATGATGGCCGTTTCCATGTTGCTTGCTGAAATCTTTTCGGGAAGGATTGACGGATCGAGAGAGGAGTCTTTTCCTGAATAGATTTCTGCTTCTGTGGGAATGACATTACTTTTCAGCCCTTCATAGGCTGATCTGAGCCAGTTTGCCCTCACCCATGCAGGGCCGGGATCGGACCAGATGTCCAGATGTTTTTCCGTTTCGCTGACAGGCCAGAAGGGCGAGGGAGACAGGGGCTTTGAATCTTCCTGCTCCGCCCTCAAAAGTGTTATGTCCGGCGCGCAGGAAATAAGGTTTGAAAATGTTTTCAATCCGAATTCGTACTGGGACTCCGGTGTTCCTCCCTGAACCAGCTTTCGCTCCGATGTGTCCAGAAAAGGCAGCGGTTTCACAGGTTGCGGGAGTGCCCGGTCGTCCAGCCCGAGCACATAGAGTTTGTCAAAGTCAAGGTCGCGGGATTCTATAAGTCCCATTATCTGGATGCCTGCGTCTTCCGATGCACTGATCTGGGTAATTTTGCCGGCTGCAATGTGTGTGAGAAATGAAGAAAACTCATGTCCGTCCATCGCAACGTGGCCGAGGTGGGTCTTCAGGGCATGGATGATTTCCTCAAGGTGCCTTGAGTCTATGGTATCCTTCTCGCTGGAGGTGACCGGGAAGCCGAGAGAAGACCACAGTTCTTCAACGGCGTTTATCCAATGGTCGGCGGTCTTTCTATGGGAGAAATTTATCCCGGCGAATTTGAGAAGGCAGTTTGCTTCTTCGCAGAGGATTTTTTCGAGTATTCCCGGGTCGCTTTTTTTCAGGGAGTCTAAAAAGTTGGAAAGTCCAGATTCAATGGAATGTGTTCTCCAGATTATGTCCGCCCTTGCTATTTCGTGGCGTTTTCCCTTCCAGCATCCGTAGTATGGTGACAGTATGAGTGCGAGAAACAATTCACGGGGCTCACCTTCCAACATGAACCTCAGAGGAATGAAGGCGGCCTTGATAAGCATGGAATCGATGAGAGGTATACCGAGGGTTATGTTGAACCATGAGGTTCCCCCAGGCGGTTTTTCACCCATCAATTCCTTCAGGCTTTGCTCAATCATTCCGGAGTAAGAATTCATGTCGGGCACGACCACCCCTATCCGGTGGAGCGGTAGTGACTTTGCATCCTCCATCAGGCGATGGGCAAGATAGATTACTTCCTGTTCGGGTGAGGGGAGAGCAATCGCTTCAAGATGTCCGGGCCTTTTCCCTGAGTTGTCTTTGTACTCAACATGAGATATGCCTTCGAGGAGTTTAAACAGATCTTGTTCTGCCGGTGCGGGGGATTCGAAACCGATAATGGATATCCTGTC
>JADFWA010000275.1 GCA_015222855.1 Pseudomonadota bacterium
AGACGAAACCGGACAGGCGGTAGCCTATCTCTACCGAGCGCCGGATGGGATGCTGCTGAACCTTGAGGTTATCCGCCAGGGTTATGGCCTGGCTGCGGATTATTACCCGTACCAGCATGACAAACTCTTCCGCTTTTACCAGCAGAAGGCCCAGGCGGACGGAAAAGGCATCTGGGCCTCGGTAAAGACGACCGTCCCTGCCGAAGAAAAGACGACTTCAGACGTCCCTGAGAGTCCATAATCCCGCTGCGGGATACATCCTGCGTGATAAGCGAACATGCCTCGCTGAAGCGAGGCATGTTCGCGCGCGTCGTAAAATTAAAATTAAGGGAACGGAGCACTTAATTCCCTTCACACCCTCTCCCTCTCTAATCTTCGAACTGTCTCTACAAAGTAGTCAATTGTTTCTGGAGAAGTTGCATAAGGTACAGGGCTTCCGGTCCCTGCTATGAACCCGCCTTTAGAATCTGCAAGCTTTATCTGCCTCCTGAGTTCAGCCTCTATTAGTTTTTTATCTCCTTTTAACAGCAGTCCGACTGTATCCAGATTGCCAAAAAGGCAGATCCCTTTACCTAAGAGATTTCTTATTTCTACGATGTCAAGTTTGATGTTCTTCTTATTTTCTTCCACTGCTAAAGCATCCGGCTCTAACTCATTAATGTAGGGAAGAAGAGGTATAACATTTCCACAAAAGTATAGTATGGCAATAAGTCCCATGTCCTTAATAGCCGTAATCAGCTTTTTTTCATAAGGAAAAGCAAACTTCAGATAATCTTCCGGAGAAATCACATCCGATGAACAAAGAGTTTCTTCCAACCAGATTCCGTCCATGCCCATTTTTGACGTGTCCTCAGTTTCTTTCAGGCAAATGCCCAGGTTTCTCTCGCATAACTCTTTTACCTTCCCGGGGTTATCTTTTAAGGCCAAAAGAAAATCCCCTATGCTTACCTTTTCTTTACACCGTGCATATGGCGATGAAAAACCACGTGCAAGAAAATATTCTCCCTTGTGCTTTTCTATAATTTCTTCAGGAGATAGTTTTCCCTTAAAGAAAAGCTGTATCCAATCGCAACGATGTCTTATATACGCATAGGCACTATCAAAGTCCGTTCCCATGACCAGCTTCCTGCTATACTCACCTGCCAGATATGGGGCAACAGGAACATTATCAGGAGATTGATATCTTATAGCTCTTATCATCCTTTCCCTGGAATTCATTAGAATCTTCTCCATTCACACACTACTATCTCGTGAATATCAAAATCTCTCACTTTGAATGTTACTGCATTTCCTTTATGGGTATATTTGATTTTTTTTGTTGCAGGGTAAATATAATAAATGAGGTGCTCTACGAAAAGGTTAAGGGGTTAAGGGGGTTAAGGGAACAGACATTAACTCTCGCCATTTTGTTGTGGGCTTTCATCTTCGCAGCCTGTTTCAGCGCTTTTGCTCCTTGTTTTCCTGAACAGGCTCCTACTTTTTCACGTTTATTTCGCCGCCAATCCTGTCAGTCGGAGCGAAGCGGAGACTCGCTGCGGCGAGGACGATCTGGTTTTATCAAAGTTCCATCAAACACGCAAAGAAAAAGCAATGAGTCAATACGTCTGTCTCCGTAACCGAATTCCCCAGACGGGTAAGCCCCCGGCACTGCCGGGGGATATATTTCCCACAATCCCCGGCACTGCCGGGGGATAATGCGCCTCAACGTTTCAACATCATCCCCCCATTTCGACTGTGCAACCGGGTACATGGTTTACGTTTTGTACCGGTCACATGGTTTACACTTTCCATGGGTTTATGTAACCGTCTGGAGGCC
>JADFWA010000021.1 GCA_015222855.1 Pseudomonadota bacterium
ATACCGAAAAACGATCTTCTCTATGCCGAGGTCGAGCTTGCCAACGGCAATCAGTTCCTTGTGAGGGCGGAAAACGGCGTTGAGCTCGCCAAGGCGAAATTCAATATGGTGCTGCGCCGGGGGATAAATACACCCGTCGAAGTAGAAGATGTTCTCTCCTATAAACCTTTCCAGAAGAGTTTTGATGAGTGTCTGAAGAGCGCCTTTGAAAACAGGCCTGAAATCAAGGCTTATTCCATGAAGGTGGAACAGGCGAAAAAATCGGTCAGTCTGGCAAGGAGTGAGTTTTTCCCATCCGTCAACCTTGTAGGGAATTATTCAAAGTTTGGGGATGATCCGGATGTGTCGGGAAGCAAATACAGTGACCAGGAAAACTGGTATGTAATGGCGGTGGCCAGTTGGGATCTATGGGAATGGGGAAGGACGAAGCACAAGGTCGATTTCAATTTGAGCAGAAAGAATCAGGCTGCGGATGAACTTGCCGGCGTAAATGACCGGATCGCGCTTGAGGTAAAGAGTTCTTATCTCCTTTTGAGGGAGGCGGAAAAACATATATTTGTGGCCAAAAAGGCGATCGAACAGGCAGAGGAAAATTTCAGGATAAATGAGGAGAGGTATAAGGAGCAGGTGGCGACCTCCACGGATGTTATTGACGCGCAGACCCTTCTCACCAGGGCGAAATCCGATTATTACAATGCGCTCAGCGATTATAATATCGCGCTGGCCGGGCTGGAGAGGTCAATGGGGGTCAGGGACCACGGAGTAGGCAGTAAGCAGTAGGGCAGGGCTTTAGCCTTGCGGGGAGATGTAGGCAGCAGGGAACATTCCTGAATGGTGTTTTATTCCTTGATTAAACATCCGAAAAGCTTTCCCGAAGCCATAAGGTTTATGATATATTGTTATCACTTCAAAAAAGTGGCCGGCAGGTTGACCGGTGGAACCGAATAAATAAGAAAGGAGAATGCCCATGTTTGATTTCATTAAGAAAACCATGTTGGTTAGCGCAGGACTGGCTGCCATGACAAGGGAGAAGATCGAAGAGATGATCGATGAACTTGTCAAGAAGGGTGAGCTGTCGGAGAAGGAAGGTAAGGAAGTGGTTGACGATCTCGTTGAAAAAACCAAAAAGTACAAGAAGGATATGGAGGGAAGGGTAGAGAAGCTCGTGGCTGATACATTGAAGAAGCTGGATATACCCACCAGAAGTGAGGTAGAAGAACTTAAGAAAAAAATTAAGCGGATGGAGAAGTCACAGAAGGACAAGGAATAACCGATGTTTGACCGTAAGTTTGGGAGATGACAAAATTAAGAAAATTACCCAACAAAAAACAACAGATTCCTTGTGTCTGCTATCAGAGGTGTGCGGCAAAATCCACTAAGGATGGCCAGCCGGGGATAAATGTTCACATACATTGTGAATATGTCGGAGAGGTCGCATCGGCGCTGCTTCGTCGTTTGCCGGAGGCGGTTAAGCGCTTAATCCCGGATGGTGTAGTCTCTCTTGTCGCGATTCACGACGTCGGAAAGGTTTCGCCCGGTTTTCAAAAAAAGTACTTTAGTGAAATTCTGAAGAATTATTGTCACGATTTATCACGCTATGATAACACCAGTTTTATAACCAGTCATGCCGAGATCAGCGAAGCCTCACTCAAATCCTGGTTCAAGAATAATAACTCCGGCGATCCTGATCTGGAAAAATGGGGCGAGGTTTTAGGTAATCATCATGGCAAAAGAGATATTCCCAGGCCAGACGGCATCGATCCTTGACATAGTTATCATTGGATGATAATAATATTTTTGCCATGCCTAAGAAAACATCTTCAAAACCTGACGAGACATTGGACGTTTTACTATCAATGCATGGCGAAATTTTTCTAATGGACGACGGTTTCTGGACTAAATTTGAGGCTTATAAGGTTGAACCCGGTGAACATATCCCTCATGGAATAAGGTATTCGCTTACTCTCCATGATAAGCATAACACACGTATTTTAGGATTTGATAATGCTCATAGTTTCAAACCAAAAAAGAGGAGATATGGTGCTTACAAAGTAAGCTGGGATCATAAACACAAAAGAGAAAAAATTCTTCCTTATGAATACGAATCAGCAGGTCAGTTATTAGAAGATTTCTGGTCGGATGTAGAGCAAATAATTAAGGAAGGAGAGAAAGGTTGATATCATGTCCAGCAAGATATTAAAAGTCGGCATTATGACCCGAGAAGAATATAAGAAAAGGACTATAGCGATTGCCAGAGGTAAATATAAACCGAAGCGTGGTGAGCCGAAAGTCTGGTTCGAATCCTTACAGTCTATGGCACAGGTTTTAAACAATGAAAACCAGGGACTCCTGAAGGTGATTATTGAGAAAAAGCCTGATTCTATAAAAGAATTAGAAGCGCTTACAGGGCGAAAAAGCAGCAACTTATCCCGCACGCTAAGATCAATGGCACGCTATGGTATTGTTGATTTGAAAAAACAAAATAAAGCAGTTAAGCCGATAGTCAAGGCTACCGATTTTAAGGTAGAATTTGGTCTTAGCAGCCATTTTGCTTGAGTTGGGGTGGGGCAAGGAATAACCGATGTTTAACCGTAAGATCAGCATTGTTTCCCGCACATACAGGCATGCCAACAGGTATCGTCAGATAGTCACCATCTTGTTTAAGTACGGTTTTGGTGACGTGGTGGACAGGCTCCATCTGGGGCGGTATCTCGAAGTCGGCAGGCAGATGGTTTCCAGGGAGCATCGTAAGGATGTGGAGGCACTGACCAGGCCCGAGCGTGTACGTATGGCCTTTGAAGAGCTGGGCCCCACCTTTGTAAAGATGGGCCAGATACTCTCTACTCGTCCCGATTTGATCGCCGCAGAATACATAGAAGAGCTGTCAAAGCTTCAGGACGATGTGCCCCCATTCCCGTTTTCTCAGGTGAAAGAGATCGTTGAGACTGAATTAAAGTTTTCGATAGAGGAAATATTTGAGCAATTTGATGAGACTCCACTGGCGGCCGCCTCTCTCGGCCAGGTCCATCGCGCGCGGCTTAAAAGCGGGGAAGATGTTACCATTAAAGTACAACGGCCCTCTATCCGCGCGACTATCGAGGTGGATTTGGAGATTCTCTTCCATCTGGCCACCCTGATAGAGAAGTATGTCGAGGAGTTGGAGATACACCGTCCCACCAAGATTGTTGAGGAGTTTTCCCGTACCCTGAAGAAGGAACTCGATTATGCTGTTGAAGCCTCGAATGCAGAACGATTTGCCCGGCAGTTTGTTGGCAATTCATCGGTTTATGTTCCCCGTGTTTTTAGAGAAGCGTCAACGAAGCTGGTACTCACCATGGAATGTATAGATGGTATAAAGGCATCCAGGGTCGATAAATTGGATGAGGGAGGTTTTGACAGGAAGTTGATAGCCTCTCGCGGGGCGGATTTAATACTTGAGCAGATATTCAGACACGGATTTTTTCATGCCGATCCTCACCCGGCGAATGTCTTTGTCCTCCCTGGTAATGTGATCTGCTATCTTGATTTCGGGATGATGGGACGTGTCGACCAATATGCCAGGGAAGATTTCGCTGATATGTTGTATGGTTATGTCAGACGAGATGAGTCCGGAGTGACGGGTGCACTGTTGAAAATTACCGAGTGGGATAAAGAGCCTGACCGCCGTGCCCTTGATAGAGATATGGCTGACCTTATGGATCTGCACCTGTATAGACCGCTCAAGGAACTACGCATAGAAGACTTTCTTCAGCAACTTCTCAAATTGATTCAACGTCATCGGCTGCGACTTCCATCGGATATATTTCTTATGATTAAAGCCTTGGCTCAGGTAGAAGGGCTTGGTCTGGTGCTGGATCCCGATTTTGACATGACTGAAAGGGCTGCCCCATTTATCAAACGTCTCAAATTAGAACGTCTTTCCCCCAAGCGGATAATGGGTGATTTTTTAGATTCCGGAGGGGAGCTGGCTCAGCTTCTCAAGGAAGTTCCCGGAGAGCTGCGGGATATCCTGAAGCAGGTAAGAGATGGCAAGGTCAGTGTAAGATTCGAGCACAAGGGGCTTGAAAAATTTATATTTGAAATGGACAGGTCATCAAACCGGGTAGCCTTTGCAGTCGTTGTCGCTTCTCTTATCGTTGGGTCATCTTTCATTATGGGGTCAAATGTAGGTCCTTTTCTTTTTGGTTTCCCCATACTGGGTGTTGTCGGGTTCAGCATTGCCGGCGTTTTTGGGATATGGCTGGTAATATCGATTCTGCATTCGGGGAGGCTGTAAGGAGAGCAAGCAACACGGACAAACAAGTTTGTCCATGCCACCCATCTTAGAGGGTGACTGTTCTATAATTTTTCAACTATCTTTCTTAGTTTTCTTGCAATTGCCTTGGGTTCACCACCACTGAACATGTATGGTTTTCCAATATGTACGGAAACCTCTCCCCGTTTTGGAAACGATGCGCCGGGCGGTAAGATTTCGAAAGTGCCTTTTAGACGAATAGGAACAACAGGCACCCTGATGCCAAGAGCAAGATGCCCTATTCCCTCCTTGAATGGTATTATCTCGCCTGTCTTCGTCCTGTGTCCTTCGGGAAATATCAAAGGGCAGTAGTTCTTCTCAATCAGTTCTCCCGTATAGGCAAAGCTTCGGCGAAATGAATCAGGGGAAAAAGGGTATACATGGAAAAATGTTGTCAGGGCCATGTATCCACAAAAATGGAGCAGACGCATGAAGGAACGGTCTCCACTCGGCAGGAAGTATTCCCTGAAAAAATTTGCCCTCACTGCCGGAGAAAGACGACAGCGGAAACGATAGGGAAGGGCCTTTAGAAGCAAAGGTGTATCAATGTGGCTGCTGTGATTGGCGATAAATATCACGGGAGGGTTCACACCACGGAGGTTTTTAAGCCCCTTCACTTTA
>JADFWA010000276.1 GCA_015222855.1 Pseudomonadota bacterium
GTCAAAAGCGAGGAGACCGGAGCAGGAGCAGAAAAGAGTTAATGTAGATTTTCCGGTATGGATGATCAATTTATTGGATAAGGAAGCAAGGCGGTTGGGTGTGCCCCGACAATCCATTATTAAAGTCTGGATCGCCGAGCGACTTGAAAAGGCATCTTGAAAGAATCTGGTGACACCTTACCTGTTCCTGTTGTTTGTCGTAGGGCGCCTGGTCCATCTGATGAAGACGCATGACGAGTTGTATCGCCAATACACATTCCGTGTCACGCGTGAACTCGTCAAGACTGTTACCGAGGCCAAAACTCTGCTGGAGGAAAAGGGTGACAAAGCCTTTCCGCTTCTGGACCGGATGAAGTCCGACCAGTTGGGCCTCTATTTATACGTTTATCGCTCATCGGATGGCCTGTGCCTTTACCATGGTGAGAACCGAGCGCTGGTTGGCACACGGTTGGACAGGTTCACCGATCAGCTCGGAAAGCCGCTGCATAAACTGATTTCCCGCGAGATAAAAAATCCGTTCAACCGGCACGGTTGGGTTCATTACTACTGGAATCGGCCGCATGGCCTTTTTCTGTAAATCCGGCAGCGCCTTACCCATTTCTGTTCGATAGGAAGTACCACTTTAGCTGTTTGAAAAAAGTGATGATTACTATGAAAATCCCCTCTAACACCCCTTGCCCCTCACCCTGACCCTCTCCCTGAGGGAGAGGGAACTGTGTGAAAGGGGAGAACCTTATAATCTCCCCCTTTTCTAAAGGGGAACCAAGGGGGATTTCAAACAACTAAAGTGTTACGATAGGAATAAGTATGGCGTCCCCGAAATTGTTATTGACTGTTATCCTTTTTCTCTGCTAACTTCCGGTAAGTTTACAAGGGATTGCCTGTCAGGAGATTTAATTGATCGCAAAGGTAATAAGCAGCGCTGTTATCGGAATAGATTCCTATCCGGTTGATGTTGAGGTTGATATATCTCCCGGTCTCCCTCAGTTTTCGACGGTCGGGCTGCCCGATGTCTCTGTCAGGGAAAGCAGGGACAGGATAAGAGCAGCCATAAAAAATTCAGGTTACGGATTTCCGGGGGACAGGGTTACAGTCAATCTTGCCCCCGCCGATATAAAGAAAGAGGGAACGAGTTTTGACCTGCCGATAGCTGTTGGTATCCTGGCGGCGGAAGGAATAATCGAAAGGGAAGCCCTTCAGGACTACGTAATGATGGGGGAGTTGTCACTGGATGGGCGCATCAAGGGTATTCATGGCGCCCTTTCCGCCGCGTTTCAGGCGAAGGAAATGGGGGCAAAAGGCATAATCCTGCCGGGAGAAAACGCGGCGGAGGCTGCCATGGTGGAAACGATTGATGTTATCGGCGTTGATTACCTGCCCGATGTCGTTGAATTTTACAGCGGCAGGAAAGAGATTGAGCCGACAAGTGTTGACATATCTGAAATATTCAACAGGGGTCTTCATTATCCCTTCGATTTCAGTGAAATACGCGGACAGGATCAGGCCAAGAGGGCGCTGGAGGTTGCCGCGGCAGGGGGACACAATCTTATTATGATCGGACCGCCAGGTTCCGGAAAGACAATGCTGGCACAGCGGCTTCCATCCATATTCCCCGATCTTTTCCTTGAAGAAGCGGTTGAAACAACGAAGATATTTTCCGTGGCAGGGCTGTTGGCCAGGAAGGATGCGATACTGGCGACAAGGCCCTTTCGCGCGCCACATCATACTATTTCGGATGCCGGGCTCGTAGGGGGTGGGCATGTCCCCAAACCGGGGGAAGCGAGTCTTGCTCATAATGGTGTGCTCTTCCTTGATGAGCTTCCGGAATTCAAAAAGAATGTCCTGGAGGCTCTAAGGCAACCTCTGGAGGATGGATACATCACCATTGCCAGGTCTTCTATGACGGCGACATATCCTGCCAGGTTTATGCTGGTGGCGGCGATGAATCCATGCCCGTGCGGATACTATACCGATCCACGCAGGGAATGCAGATGCACCCCACAACAGATACGTCAGTATCAGGCCAGGATCTCAGGGCCTCTTCTTGACAGGATTGATATACATATAGAGGTTCCATCCATAAGGTACAGAGACTTAACTGCCAAATCCGGCGGAGAGTCGTCAGGGTCGGTTCGTGAGAGGGTTAACAGGGCAAGGGGTGTCCAGAAAAAGAGATTCGGAGATACGGATGCCCTGTCTAATGCCCGGATGACCAATAAACAAATCAAGGAGTTTTGCCCGGTTGATGAAGAGTCGGGGCGGTTGATCGAGATGGCGGTGGACAGACTGGGGCTCAGCGCCCGCGCTTACACGAGAATTTTGAAGGTCGCAAGAACCATCGCGGACCTTGAAGAGGAAGAAAACATCCGGTCTTGCCATATCTCAGAGGCTATCCAGTACAGGAGCCTTGACAGGAGAATGATTTAATAAAAGGCAAAGGGCTAAAGGCGAAGGGCTAAAGGCCAAAGGCAAAGGGCGAAAGGCGAAAGGTTTGCCTCGTAAGTTTTTTCCTTACGCCTTTAGCCTTGCGCCTTTGGCCTAAAAGAAAAACATACAAGGAGGGAACAGGCATGGAGCTTAAGGTTACACGGGTTGCCACGGAAAAAATGAAGGCAAAACCTGCCGATGAATCCAAATTAGGATTCGGGAAGATATTTTCCGATCACTTTTTCACCATAAAATACCGGAGTGAAAAAGGATGGTATGATGCCGCCATAGAACCCTACAGACCGATTTCTTTGGATCCGGCTGCAA
>JADFWA010000277.1 GCA_015222855.1 Pseudomonadota bacterium
AAAACCCGGTGGCAAATATTGAGCTTGCCAGGGTCTGGATGCGCCTTCCCGATACCTTGAGCAGGAACGAAATGGACATCCTTCTGGAACAGCCGGATACGAAGACTTCCCTTGGCATGAGGGATAAGGCGATGCTGGAACTCATGTACGCGACCGGTATCCGCGTGTCGGAATTGATTTCACTGACCATAAACAGTATCAACTGGCAGGTGGGATACCTGGTCACGATGGGAAAGGGCAAAAAAGAGAGGATTGTGCCGATAGGCAAAAGCGCCCTTGATTGCCTGTGTCAATATATTGAAAATGTCAGATCTGAATTTTTGAAGGGAAACAGAACGAGCACCCTTTTCCTTAACAGATCCGGAAACGGCCTGACGAGACAGGGGTTCTGGAAGAATATAAAAAAATATGCTAATAAGGCAGGGTTGCAAAAAAAGGTGCACCCTCACACGTTCAGGCACTCTTTTGCGACTCATCTCCTGGAAGGGGGGGCGGATCCTCGCTCTGTCCAGGTAATGCTCGGGCATGCGGATATATCGACAACGCAGATTTACACCCATATTACGAGGGAAAGATTGAAGGATATCCATAAGAGGTATCATCCAAGGGGATAACAGGAATGGCAGACTACTATAAATCGGAAGAAACCGCAGAAAATCGAGATAAGGGACAAAAGGGAGGCGGTACCTTTTACATACTGATTATAGTCGCCGTCGCCCTGATATTTTTTGCCGGCGGTGTCGTTTTTGATCATTTCTGCAGGGAAAGGGTTAACGACTGGCTCTTTTCCGCCTCGAAGGCGAAGAATGTATTCCTCTCCACCGTCCTCGGCCATACACCACAGTTCTATTATCTGGATATTGAGAAGAATGGGGAAGACTACAGATTGACGGAAGATGATGTCTTCGAGATTTCCTACCGTGATGAATTTGTCATAAAAGATGTCTCTTCCGACTCCCTCCTGGGCAGGGGGATTACCGTCGATGTCGAGGGCCTTGGAGATCGAAACGACTTCAGGGTTTTACTCAAAGGCATTGAATTGGTTAATAAATCGATTATAGCAAAAGAAAAGCGATATGACACAAACTACACTATCGTTGTCAGGTATCATGATAAAAATATCGCTTCAATTCCCGTAAAGGTGAAGATTACGCCGCAGGACTGGCTGAGATTTGCCAGGGGATCCGAAAGTGAAAAGTCGCAGATCGACTATATCAAGCGCGCAATAAATATGAGCAAGAATGACATCGGTCTCCGCAAGATGCTTGCCCGTATTTATGTTCGCAAGGGAATGCTTGATAAGGCGATTTCTCAATATCGCGGTGTTCTGAAGCTGAAGCCGGACGATATGGAGACCCTGGTTGAACTGTCAAGTTGTTACATAAAGAGGAAAAAGTATAGCAGAACGCTGCCGATTTACAGGAAGATTATACGTATTAATCCCAGGGACGCCACTGCTTACGCGAATATCGCCTTCGCCTATGGGGGACTGGGAAGATGGAATAGCGCCGTCGCAAACTATAAAGTATCGTTGAAGTTAAAGCCGGACAATCCGATGGTTCGTTACAACCTGGCAGTTGCCTGTGAAAAAGCCGGTAAAACCAGGGATGCCATTGGAGAATACGAACGCGTTCTGAAAAAGATGCCGCGCGATGTCAATCTGATGGTCGCCCTGGCCAATGCCTATCTTAACGCAAAAAACTATGACGAGTCCATAAGATTGTATAGAGATATAATAAAGAAACAACCTAAAAATGCGTCGGCATACGCGAATATCGGGCTGGCTTATGGGGGCAAGGGATTATGGAAAAAAGAAATAGCGAATTATAAGAAGGCCATATCGCTGAACCCAAAAGATCCGGTGATTCGCTTTAATCTGGCTATGACTTATGAAAAGAGAAAGCGCTACCGGGAGGCGGCCGATGAATATAAAAAGGTATTGAAAATCAAGCCCGATGATGTCGATGCCATGACCAGACTGGGTAACTATTACCTCAAAAACAGAAAATACAGCAGCGCCGCCAATCTTTACGAAAAGATCGTAAAGATTTCACCTAGGAACGGCTCAATTTATGTCGGTCTCGGCTTTGCATACGGGCAGATGAAGAAATATAAACAGGCGGCCGCAAACTATGAAAAGGCCGTAAAATATGGCGTGAAGGATACACGGGTGCGATACAATCTGGCATCCGCCTACAATAAGATCGGAAAATCGAAAAAGGCCATCTCTCAATATGAAAAAATCGCCTCTACCCGTCCTACTATGGAGGTGCTGAACACCCTTGCGGACCATTATTTGAAGACGAAGAATTACAATAACGCTATAAAAACCTACAAAAGGATGATTAAGCTTGATTCCAGGAGGGCGGAAATCTACTCAAGCCTTGCCCATGTCTACGGTCTTAAGGGGAATACCGATAAAGAGATTGAATACTACAAGAAATCGCTGCGCTACGATAAAGAGGACTATATTGTGTATCTAAACCTGGGGGCGGCTTATGAAAAGAAAAAGAAGTATAGCGATGCCCTCAGGGAATATAGTTATGCCCATCAGCTCAACCCTGATTCGAGCAAGGCTGCCCGGAAGATACCGCAGATGAAGATCAAGATGTTACAGCAGAAGCATAAGGAAGACTAATGAAACAGATATTTTTAAAGGACTTTGTCATCGGGGGTGGAGCCCCTTTTGTACTCATCGCCGGCCCCTGCGTGATTGAGGACGAAGAAAAGACCAGGGATATAGCCGTATTTTTAAAGAAAATCGCGGGTGATCTTGAGATTCCATTAATATTCAAGGCCTCCTACGACAAGGCAAACCGTACTTCCATGGATTCTTACAGGGGACCGGGTCTGGCGAAAGGGCTTCAGATTCTGAAGGACATCAGGGAAGAACTGGGAATTCCCGTTCTTTCCGACGTGCATCGTTTTGAGGAGATTGAAAAGGCCTCACAGGCGCTGGATGTGATGCAGGTGCCGGCGTTTCTCTGCCGGCAGACAGACTTTGTAATGGAGGTTGCCACGAGCGCCAGGATAATAAATATAAAAAAGGGGCAGTTTCTTGCACCCGGTGATATATCCAACATACTGACAAAGATATCATCGACGGGAAATGAAAATATCATGATCACGGAAAGAGGAACAAGTTTTGGGTACAATAATCTTGTTTCCGATTTTCGTGCTATTCCCGTCATGCGGGACATGGGGTATCCCGTTATTTTCGATGCCACCCATAGTGTTCAGCTCCCAGGCGGTTCCGGCAGCGCTTCCGGCGGTGAGCGTGAGATGGTGCCGTACCTTTCAAGGGCAGCGGTTGCCGTGGGGATTGACGGTCTGTTTTTAGAAGTCCATCCTGATCCCGAAAGCGCGCTGTGTGATGGTCCCAATTCCCTTTATCTTGATACACTTCCGGATCTGCTTCGTACATTAAAGAAAATAGACGAGATAGTTAAAAAAGGCACAAAGTAACAAAGGCACAGAGGCACAAAGAAAGAAGAACAAGACAGTTTTATTAGTTCAATTGGTTTCATTCGTTTCATTGGTTAACTAACTAATAGAACTAATCAAACCAATAGAACAGCTTGGTGGCTTCGTGTCTTGGTGGCGAATATTAACAAAAAAGGTAAGTGATGAATAAATCTCTTGATGAAAAATTGCGGAAAAAAATCGAACAAATCAAAGTCTTAATTTTGGATGTCGATGGGGTCCTGACTGATGGAAGGATAATTATCGACGATCTTGGAAATGAGACTAAGAATTTTAATGTGAGAGATGGACACGGGCTAAAACTCCTGATGAGATACGGTGTTGACGTCATCCTATTAACCGGAAGAAGTTCAAAGGTGGTCGAGCATCGTGCTGAAGAACTCGGGATTAATGAAGTCTATCAGGGTGCCAAGGATAAGGTGAAGGTTCTGGAAGGAGTTCTCAGGGAAAGAGGTATAAGCGGTAATAAAATTGCTTTTATCGGGGATGACATAGTAGACGTCCCCGTGTTCAGGAAGGTGGGATTTTCGGTGGCCGTGCCTGATGCAGCAGTCGATGCAAAGAAAGCGGCTGATTACATTACGGAAAAAGGAGGAGGCAGAGGTGCTGTCAGAGAGATATGCGAGATAATTCTCCGGGCACAGGGAAAGTGGGGAGAAATTGCCGCCAGATATGATCTGGATATTTGATAACTACCGGTTTGTTGGTTGAATTAGTTTCATTCGTTTTGTTGGTTAACTAATTGAGCTAATCAAACCAACAGAACCGTTTTATTATGTACCTTTGGTACTTTGTGCCTTTGGTACGGGCGTATTGCTATATGCCCCTACATACCTGAGTAGTTACGAACA
>JADFWA010000278.1 GCA_015222855.1 Pseudomonadota bacterium
AAAAAGGGCAGGCTACTTTTTTGAAAAAAGTAGCCTGCCCTTTTTTTTTCTGGTGGAGCTGTGGGGGGTCGAACCCCTGACCTCATGACTGCCAGTCATGCGCTCTCCCAACTGAGCTACAGCCCCACTTAATTCCTTCGTCAAAACCGCAACGGCCGCTTAACATGCAATTTCACAAATTGTCAATACATTTTTCTTGACATTCTATTGCCAATAAATATAATTACTTGCGTTGCCGGAGTGGTGAAATTGGTAGACGCAGGGGACTCAAAATCCCCCGGGCCTTGCGCCCATCTCGGTTCGACCCCGAGCTCCGGCACCAAAAAAGTGAAGCTCCCCGCCCACAGGGCGGGGCTTGCGGGATGCGCCCCCGGTCAAAGAAAAACAGAACGGTTTTATTAGTTCGATTAGTTTCATTGGTTAACCAAGAGAACTAATAGAACCAATAGAACATATTTACCCTCTATCTCCGCCTACTTTTTCGGCTCACCTATACAGATATCCACCACAAGCGGTCCAGTGTCCGTTTCAAAGGGAATAACAATACTGGGGCCACCCATAACATGGGTGATCGTGTGATCCTTGCCGGCGACTACGGTTGGAATCGCGGCCGTAAGATTCAGGCCGAGAGCTTCCAGCTTTTGTCTGGCCACACCGGAAACCATATTTGTGATCTCACCCACGGCATCCCTGATATCACTGTTAATCTCTTTGATATCTTCACCCAGCATGTTTGACACAATCTTCAATATACATCCCTTGGAAAAACTCAAGGCCATCGAACCGCTCGCCGCTCCAGTAAGACCTATTATACCGGAAACATCACCCTTGGCCAGTGCGTCCTTTTTGAGATAGGGCTTGCCCGGCCTCGGCTCAACAAAGGCCATCGTTTTTAGAACACTTACAGTTCCCTCCAGAAAGGGATTAATAAACCTGACATCCATATTTTTCTCCTTCAGATCTCGTTTATCTATGATTGATTGTGTGGGAAAACCGAGTCATTACAGTTTCTCGAAAATCTTCTCGATTTTTTCACTCAGAACTTCGGCAGTAAAAGGCTTTACAACATAATTATTGACACCTGCCTTGACCGCTATCACGACGTTCTCCTTAAGGGCTTCCGCCGTAACCATTAGAAACGGCACACTTTTCAAGTCGTCGTCCGCTCTGACCGCCTTCAAGAGTTCAATACCGCTCATATTTGGCATATTCCAGTCGGAGATGACAAAATCTATTTCCTGGGACTTTAACGTCCTCAAAGCCGACGTGCCGTCTTCGGCTTCTGTAATGTTTTCGAATCCGATCTGCTTCAGAAGGTTTTTAATAACCTTTCTCATTGTGGCAAAATCATCAACTACCAGTATTTTCATATTCTTATCAATATCCATAATCATACCCCTTGCTTACGTTTAGACTTTAAACCATTCTTACCTCTCACTTAATTCAAAGAGTCCCTCCGGGTCCAATATCAGCCCCACATTACCATCCCCCAGGATAGCGCCGCCGGAAACCCCTTTGGTACTTTTCAAACTCTCGCCAAGACTCTTGATCACCACTTCCTCCTCACCCAAAATCTCATCCACCAGCAGGCACTTGGTTCTGTTTTCACCGTCAACCACCACTATTATGGCCTCCCAGGGGTCCTTATGCTCAGGCTCTATGCCGAAGATCTCATACAATCTCACAAGGGGCAAAAGATTACCCATCACGTTTATCGTTTCAGCCTTGCCGACCACATTGTTGTAAGACTCCTGTAAGGGGCGCAGCAATTGCCTGATCGCGGTGGTAGGAATTATATACTTTTCATCACCCACCCTCACAATCATACCGTCAATAATGGCCATGGTAAGAGGAAAGCTGAGCGCGAAGGTGGAACCTTTACCGGGAACACTGTCGATCTCTATCTTCCCCCGCAGTTTTTCCACGGCCTGCCTCACCACATCCATCCCGACCCCCCGGCCGGAGACATCCGTCACCTTCGCGGCAGTTGAAAAACCGGGGAGAAAAATAAGCTTAAAAATATCCTGATCCGAGAGGCCGTGTGAACTGTCGATAAGCCCTTTCTCAAGAGCCTTTTGCAGTATCCTGTCCTTATCCAGCCCCTTTCCGTCATCGGATATTTCGATTACAATATTGCCGCCTCTGTGGAAGGCCTTGAGCTGGACCAAGCCCTTTTCAGGTTTACCGGCCTTTATACGATCCTCCGGAGAATCTATGCCATGATCCACGGCATTCCGTACCATATGTACAAGTGGATTATATATCTCCTCCGTCATATTCCTGTCTATTTCCGTATCATCACCTTCCGTGACAACACCGACCTGCTTTCCGGCATCCTTGGACAGATCCCTTACAAGACGGGACATCCTCTGAAATGTCTGCTTGATAGGCACCATCCTCAAGCTGGTGGACGTTCTCTGAAGCTCCGATGTGATACCGGACAGCTGGGAAACATCTCCACTCAACTTTCTGTCGGAATTGGATAGAATAAACGAATTCTGCCTTATCATAGCCTGGGTAATAACCAGTTCACCGACCATATCGATGAGATCGTCCAGCTTCTTTATATTTACCCTTATCTGGGCGGTATCCGCGGCCTGCTCCGTCTGTTTTCTCAGGGCCTGTGCCACCTGCTTCGGAGTGGCAATGCCTTCGGCTATCAGGGTTTCCCCGATCTTTTTCGGGGGATCTGCTTTCCGCGCAATCTCAAGTTCTTCCTTCAAGACCTCATCTGTTATGACGCCATCTTCGACCAGGATCTCTCCCACCTTCTTTACTTCCCCCGTCTCAGGGGCACCCTGCTCAACTTTTTCTATCCGCTTCCTCAATGCAGTCAGATCAATCTCCAGAGGTTCAGTAGGCTTACCCTCCAAATCGTCCTTCAATTTAGTGATCATCGCCTTCAGGGCATCGGCCCCGTCAAGGATTATATTTATAAGCTGGGAACTCACCGATACCTCACTATTTCTTACCCTGTCCAGAAGGTTCTCCAGGTCATGGGCAAAGTCACGGATCACCTCTAAATTAAGGAAACCGGCCACTCCCTTGATGGAATGGAACGGTCTGAAGATGGCATTGACGTGATCCAAATTTTCAGGATCTTGCTCCAGATTCAATAGATTTACTTCAATCTCATCGATGTATTCCAGACCCTCAACAATAAAATCCCTCAACAGATCTTCGTCCTGCACCTCAATCGTTTCAATCAGTTGCGGCCCTTCCTCGGAGACCTCGGTCTCCGCCCCGGCTTCAGTCTCACCCTCTACTTCCACCGCTGTCTCCGCCTCAGCTTCTACTTCCGCTTCCATCTCCGCTTCAGCCACTACTCCGGTCTCCGCCGCGACTATTTGTTCCCCTGTAAGCGCGGCGACCGATTCCATAAAACCCTTGATGTCACCCTCATAACCACCGGTGTTCTTAAAACTGTCGCCAATCTCCTGCATCAGGGTGATTCCCTTTCCAAAGGCATCAAATCCCGCTTCCTTGTCCTCAATACTATCAATAACAACATACTCCAGAAAACCGCTTAACGCGGTGGCCACACTCTTTACCTGCTCTACCTTCAGGGCCCCGGCCTCTTTTATTACATTCTCCAATTCATTTAGAAACTTGCCTGCGGCCGAAATATCGATCTCCTGACCATCGAGAAACAGAAAGTCGGAAGCCATGCCGTCAATCAAATTCATCAAGGAATCATATCCCATAATTTACACCATCCTCACTATTTCTTCGGCAACCCGATCCAATGGCACTATCTTGTCCGCGGCGCCCAGTTTTACAGCCTCTTTCGGCATCCCGTAGACGACACATGTTCTTTCATCCTGGGCAATTGTTGCCGCGCCCGCCTCTTTCATATTCAGGAGTCCTTCCGCGCCATCCACCCCCATAC
>JADFWA010000279.1 GCA_015222855.1 Pseudomonadota bacterium
AGTGAAGCGTAACCCATTAACAGGCATATATGGGGCCGATGGGGGCATCGGCCCCTACATCTTAACATGTTAAATTTATTAAGCATTAAGATTTCTCGCGGAGTTTATGCTGAGCGAAGCGTAGTGCTCGAAATGACAAAAAAAGGAATTACGACACAGCCTCACAGCATGGAGTATTCTGGTGTGATTTTATAAAATGACGAAAATATCAGAGAAAAATGGCTTTACACTGATTGAGATACTTATCGCCATATTAATTCTGGGCACAGTTCTGACAACGGTATATGCCGCCTATACGGGAACCCTCAGAATTGTTAAAGATACCGGATATGAAGACGATATCTACAGTATGGCCCGGGTAACAATGAAAAGAATGACAGAGGATCTGGAATCCATCTGCAAGTATGATGGATCTTTTAAATTCATATCTCAAAAAAGGGATATTAATAACAAAGAATTCACAGAAATCTCGTTTCTCTCATCTGCTCATTTGAACTTTACTGATGGAAACTCCTCAGGTCTCGCTTTTATCAATTACTTTGTGGAAGAGGACAGCGAAAAAGAGGGTTATGTCCTTATAAGGAAGGATGTGCTGCACAAAGGCGAAGAAGATGAGGAGATCGAAAGAGGCGGAGGATTTATCCTGTGTGACAAACTGCAATCTTTAAAATATACATTTTTTGACAGCAAGGGAGAAGAACATGAAACCTGGGATTCGGATTCAGAAGCACAGAAAGACAAGACACCTGCTCTGATCTCTATTCATTTAAATTTTACAAACCCCGATGATAAAGAAAATCCGTACAGGTTCAAGACAAACGTCTTTATACCCATGGCTAAAAAATAGGGGTCAGGGGCAGGGGTCAGGAGTCAGTGATTAAATTATTGCATTAGATCTCCAGTCACGTCAAACGTCCAATTTTCAGGCGAACGATATGAAATCAGAAAATAAACACCTAACCAGATCTGTACTTACAAATAATAATGGTGTAGCGTTGATAATTGTGCTCCTGATGATCAGCATCATCATTGCAATTACGCTCCAGCTCAATATTGCCTCAAGATCTGAAATATACGAGGCATCAAACTTAAAAGACGGCATCAAACTCCTCTACATAGCAAAATCCGGATTTTACATGGGGGAAGCCCTTTTACTCGAAGATGATAATGACTATGATGCACTTAATGAGGACTGGGCAAAGCTGGCACAAATCTCTGCCGGATCAGGAGTTCTTTTTGATGAAGGATATTTTAAACTGAATATTGAGGATGAATCTGGTAAGATTCAGATCAACAAACTCGTGAAGGATAATAAATATAATCACAATATTGAGGATTTGCTGATACGATTTTTAAAACTGCCGGAATTTAACCTTGACGAACAGGAAGTCGATGATATCGTGGATGCAATCAAGGACTGGATAGATGAGGATGATGAAGTTACCGGATTCGGCGCCGAAGATATATATTACAAAGGGCTGGGAAAACCGTATCCCTGCAAGAACGGACCACTGGATTCTATAGAGGAACTGTTAATGATAAAGGGAATTACCAGAGATATATACTACGGAACAGATAAAAGCCCCGGTGTTGCAAACTACATGACAATTTATGGTGATGGAAAAATAAATATCAATACCGCCCCGAATTTGATATTGAGGGCGCTCGCCGGTGGAATCACCGAAGAGATGATTTCCGATATGGATGATTACAGAAGGAACGAGGAGAGCAACCTTTCCGAACCGACCTGGTATAAAAATGTTACAGGGATGGCCAATATAACTATTGACTCCGGATTGATAACCACAAAGAGCAACACGTTCAAGATTGTATCTAGGGGTTACCTGGATAATATGAGCAAAAAGGTAACCGGTGTAATCGAAAGACAGACAAAAAACAAAACAGATAAAACTCTATCTTGGAAGGTAGACTGATGCCCGAAAAAATCCTTGGTCTTGATATCGGTGAATATTCCATAAAGGCGGTTCAGATCACAGCCGGCCTCAAGGGATACCAGGTTACCGGATTTTCACTGATTGACATTAAGGAGGCCGGCGGCTCCCAGGAAGCCTTGAAGAAGTTATTTGAAAACGACAATCTTAAAAGCGGCATCTGTATAACTTCCCTGCCGGCAAAGAGTTTTTCCTTTCGCAATATAAAACTTCCCTTCAAAGATAAAAAGAAAATCGGCCAGACCATTGCCTTTGAACTGGAGCCGCTCATCCCTTATCCCGCCCATGATGTCTTGATAGACTACATTATCGTAGACCGGTCGGATCAATCAGAGATATTCGCCGCCGCAACCGTTAAATCCGGTGTCGGGGAGCTGGTCAAACTTCTTGAGGAGCACCATGCGGAAGTATCGATCATAGATATTGACGCCGTACCCGTAGCCTCAAAACTATTGACCATGGAAAATTCCTCCAATTCCCCTTTGATAAAGGGAGAAGAATACGGCCTCCTTTTAGACATCGGCGCTGAGGATACTGCCGGCATACTTTTTAAAGAGGGTAAGATTTTTCAAATAAGGCGCTACCCCTTTGGCGGAGACAAGATTACCGGGGCTGTGGCAAGGGCGCTCAATATCGAATTTGCCAACGCCGAGAAAAAAAAGAGGAAAGGTGATACCGCCGAAGCCGGAGAGGAAATCTCAGGGGTATGTCACAAATTCTTCCTGGAGGTAAAAAACACGCTGCAATTCCTGAAATGGAACGGCTACATTGATAAAGAACCTTCAAAAATCTTTCTGACCGGCGGCGGAGCGCTTTATCCTGGCATCAGGGAAGAACTGAGGGAACATTTTTCAGTCCCGGTGGATATGGTTGATATTTCAGCAACCGACAATATTCAGATGGAGGGGACAACCAGAAAAAGCTGGAATCCGATGTTGATGAATCAGGCCCTCGCCCTTGCAACCCGGGAAACAAAAAAAGGCGCCGGATTCAACTTCAGACGTGGCGAATTCGAACTGAAAAGGAAATATGAAAAATTCAAAAAAGATTTCAGATGGGCGGCGGCGCTTGCTCTCATAGTCATGTTCGCGTGCGGGATCGACCTATATATCGACTATCATTACGACAGGCTATATCTAAATAAGTTGAAACATGAAATAATCACTGTTTTTAAAAAGACCTGTCCGGAGGTAACCAGAATAGTCGATCCGGTTCAACAGATGAAGGTAAAAATCGCGGAATTAAGGAAGTCCTCCACGGGATTGAATGGCGCCAATGTAACGACGCTGCATATTCTGAAAGACATTTCCCGGCTTGTCCCTGAATCCACAGACTTCCTTATAACGAGATTTACGTTTGACGGCAAGTCTATAGAAATTAAAGGAGAAACCGACAATTTCAATGCCGTCGATAATATAAAAACCGATCTTGGCAAATCGAACTACTTTAAAAACGTTGCAACAAGTTCGGCCAGTCGCATCAAAAAAGGCAAGAGGGTCGGGTTTGATTTACGGATGGAGCTGAGTAGTTACAATGATTAATCTCTGGATAAAACTGACGAGACGGGAGAAATATTACGTATCCGTGGGCGTTGCCCTGGTTATTGCGTTCCTCTTCTTCCAGTTTGTTATGTTTCCTTTTTTGGGGGCAAAAGGGAAGATCAAGCGCTCTATTCAGGCAAAGGAGAAAACCTTAAAGGAGATTCTTTCACTCAGTTCGGAATACAGGACGCTAAAAGCAGGTTCGCGGGATATTCAAAAAGCCCTTGCCGGAAGGCCCAAGAGTTTCACCCTCTTTTCCTTTCTGGAAAAGCAGGCAGGCCGGGCCAGGATAAAACCGAATATAAAATACATGAGACCTTCCACGTCACCAAGCACAGGACCCTATAGTGAATCGTCTGTAGAGATGAAGCTGGAAAAAATTACGTTGAAACAGCTTGTCGAGTATCTATATCTCGTAGAATCACCAAAACATGTGGTTAAGATTAAAAGAATCTCGGTAAAACAGAGCAAGGGAAGTCCTGAATATCTGACCGCCCTGGTACAGGTGATAACGTATAAATGAAAACAAAAAAATGGATCGCATATACGATATACGGTATCCTGGTTACAGTTGTCTTCCTTTACTGGTGCTTCCCGTCCGATAATGTCGCAGATTATATTGAATCAACCGTCACGGCTAATAACCCTAATATTACCCTTTCAATCGATTCCGTAAAGCTAAGTTTCCCACCAGGTATAAGACTCAATAATCTTCTGGTCGGTTTCAAGGACAAACCGGGGTCAACCCTCAAGGCGAATATCCTGAGGATAAGACCAGGCCTTGCAAAACTCTTGCGGGGGAGGTTATCGCTGCTTCTTGGCGTAGATACCTGCAAGGGAAATATCAAAGGACGTCTTAATTTTACGAATCTCTTTTCCGTTGAAGGACATGTAAATGCAAAAGCCAAAGTTGACAATATCGACATCGGCAGTTGTTCATATCTTAAGACACTTCTTGGACGTCAGGTTACCGGAAAGCTAAAAGGTTCGTTAATTTATAATGGTAACAAAGAATTAACTAATGGGGCGGGCTCCGCCGAGTTTGTGCTTCTTGACGGAAGTATCCAGCTTTTGAAAGAAGTATTCGGTTTTGACAAACTGGTTTTTGACGCAATAGAGACAGACATGGTACTGAAGAACCGAATCCTGAAAATGAACAGACTAAATCTGTCCGGGAAACAACTGCGCGGCTCTCTTAATGGAAATATATTTCTTGACAATGATATCACGCGAAGCAGGCTTGACATAAAAGGTAATGTGGTGATTCCGGCTCTGAACAGAAAACTTTCCGTTGTTATAAAGGGAACCATCACAAATCCGGAAGCAAAGTTTATGTAAGAAGGTTTTCCCCTTTCCTAAAGGGGAGTTAGAGGGGATTTTCATATAAAGGTCTCAAAGGAACTCTGTCATGATGATTAAACATCGTCCGATATTTATCCTCATAGTAATTACCATCCTGATATATTTATCCGTGGATATCTTTTACAAGGTAGTGAATGCAAAGCTTGTCAGTGTTAAGGCCGAAAGGACAATTACCGAAAAAGTTGATCTTCACAAGGTTATCAAGAAACCATCCCCGGATTCTTACAAGGTAATTTCGGAAAGGAACCTGTTTGGTTCAAGCGATAGAGTAATGGGTGGGAGAAAGCAGATAGATCTTGATGAACTGGAATCCACAAAACTGAACCTGGCCCTTCTCGGAACGGTCTCCGGTAATGGGAAATTCGATTACGCTGTTATCGAGGAGACAGACAAGAAGAAACAAGGGCTTTTCAGGGTGGGTGACACTGTGGCCACCGCTACAGTGGTCAATATCATGCGAGGCATAGTTGTCCTGAGGGTAGGCGACAGGGATGAAATATTGAAAATGAAAGAAGGTGATCCGGGTAAAAAAAGTTACAAAGGGGCAGTCTCAAGCCCGAAAAGTGTAACACTGAGCAAAGCCGACATTAGCCATGCCTTTAAAGACATGAACAAAACACTTACCCAGGTTCGCGTAAGACCTCACTTTTCTTCAGGAAAGCCGGACGGGTTCATGATAAGCAGGATAAAACGGGGGAGCATATTTCATAAGATGGGCTTGAAAAACGGAGATGTCATACAGGGAGTAAACGATCAACCCATGGGAAGTGCGGATAATATGCTTGAGTTATACAGGGGTTTGAAATCCGGTTCTGAAATAATACTCAGTATTAAGAGGCGTGGAAAGCAGGAACGCCTGAAATATGTTTTCAAGTAGTGATTATTAGTAGTCTAATTGGTTATATTTGTTACATTCGTTAATCCACTAACCTTTAACCCTTAACCTTTAACCCTTAACCTTATGTATACATCATACTTTGGTCTGAAAGAAAATCCTTTCAATCTGACACCGGACCCCAAATATCTTTTTCTCGGTCCGCAGCACCGTGAAGCGCTTAATCATTTAATTTACGGGATAAACGAAAAGAAAGGGTTTATTGTGATTACGGGAGGCATAGGAACCGGCAAGACGACTATTTGCAGGACACTCCTTTCTGCTCTGGATCAATCGATTGCCAGTGCACTGATCTTCAACTCCTTTATCTCGGACAATGAGCTTTTACAGACAATTAATCAGGAATTCGGCATTACACTGTCCGGAGAGGGAGAGACGAAAAAGCGTTACATTGATGCGTTGAATGAGTTTCTCCTGAAGAATTTCGCCTCCGGCAGAAATGCAGTCATACTGATCGACGAAGCACAGAATCTCTCCCTCAGTGTTATGGAGCAAATCCGAATGCTTTCAAACCTTGAAACCGAAAGGGAAAAGCTGCTCCAGATAGTACTCATCGGCCAGCCGGAGCTGCAAGAACTCTTAACCTTGACATCATTAAAGCAGCTCAATGAAAGAATTACCGTAAGACATGACCTCAAGCCCCTTAATCAGGAACAAGTGCAGAATTACGTAGAACACAGACTAACAGTAGCCGGCGGGAATAATGAACATTTGAATTTTTCACATGGGGCCTACAAGGTTATCTATGATTACTCAAAGGGAATTCCCCGGCGCATCAATGCCATCTGTGACAGGGCGCTTCTTATAGCATATTCCAGAGACACCTCCGGTATTGACAAAAAGACAATTAAAGACGCCGTCGGTGATATTGGCGGAAATTATTTAACACCGGACGAGGGGAAAAGAAGATGGTTATTGTTCTCTTTAATCCTCCTTCTATTTGGTATCTTAGCGGTGGGAGGAATGATTTACAGGGATGAAATTTTCAAGTTTCTTTCAGCCTTGATTTTTTAAACTGAGTAAAATGAGCTACATTAACGATGCCTTAAAGAAGGCGCAAAAAGAAAAAGATAACCTCTACCGGCACTATGAGAGGATAATATCCACATCCACCGGCCGACAGACCAACCGGAAGACAAAATGGATGATCGGCTCGGGGGTGGTTTTTGTAATTTTACTTGCCTTGTCGGTTTTTTCATTGTTAAGTTATCACTCTCTCCGGGACACAGGCGACAGCAAGACAGTTGCGCATCAAAGTGTCAAGGATAAGAACGGCCCCGCACCTCCGCGGGAAACGGCAAAGGACTCCAGAACCCGGATTATCGAAGAGGCGTCTGCAAGATCACAGGATGTAAAAACCATGCATCAGGAGGCATTAAACCATCAGCGAAATAACAATCTAATCAGGGCGGAAGGGTTATACAGAAAAATCCTGAAGATCGATCCGAAGTTTGTCCTTGCCCTCAATAATCTCGGCGTTATTTACATGAGTCAGAAAAGGAATGAAAAGGCCATAAGCATATTCAGCAAGGCGATCGACCTGAAGGCAGATTATGTTGATCCTTACTACAATCTGGCCTGTCTTTATTCTCAATTGAGGAATATCCCTGAAAGTCTTGAGTACATGAAAACGGCAATCTCGATAAATAGTGACGTGAAAAACTGGGCAAAAGATGATAAAGATCTGAAAAACTTACGTGCATCGGACGCATATAAGGAAATGATGGAACAATAAACCGGAGTCCTCAAAATACAATACATGAAAATATCATTAAATAAAAATCTGTTGTTACTTTTCGTGATACTGTGCCTTGTACTGTTCCTGTTACCAGGCAATATCATGGGCGCGCGAGTAACGGGGGAAGATAAACTCGTCACAACCACCGATAAGAAAACCGCCAAGCCAAAAAAAGAGGTCCCTGAAGTCCAACCTGCCGGGAGGATTATAAAAAAGAAACCCCCAACCAAAAAGGAGATACCGGTAAAGGCCAAGGTAAAGCAACCCGCAGAGGAATCCAAATATGTCACTATTGATTTCGATAACGTCGATATACCGGTCTTTATTAAATTTATCAGCGAGTTGACCGGCAGGAACTTTGTAATTGATAAAGGCGTTAAGGGGGAAGTCACCATTATTTCCCCCAAGAAAATTTCGGTAAAGGAAGCCTACAAGGTATTTGAGTCAGTTCTGGAGGTGCATGGGTTTACCACTGTCCCCGCGGGAGACATCATAAAAATTGTACCTTCTCGGGATGCAAGAGCAAAAAACATAGAAACCCGTTTGAAAAAGGAAGCGATAAGTCCAGAAGACAAGGTGATTACCCAGATTATTTCTCTGGATTTTGCCAACCCGGATGAATTGAAAAAGATACTCTCTCCTCTGATCTCGAAATCAAGCGTAATTCTATCCTACGCGCCCACCGGTATGCTGGTTGTAACGGACGTACTTTCCAACATCAAAAGGCTCCTTAAGATCGTAAAAGCCCTGGATATTGAAGGCATTGGAGAGCAGATATCCGTAATCCCCCTCCAATATGCCTCTTCTCAAGACATTACCAAATCATTAAACCTGATCTTCCAGCAAGCGGCAAAAAAGCGAAAGGGAACACTTGCTACACTTATAAAGATTGTGGC
>JADFWA010000022.1 GCA_015222855.1 Pseudomonadota bacterium
AAATCGATGCCATAGGAACCGTTCGAACCGGCGGAGGCAGCGGCCGGGCCGAAGAGAAAACTCTCAATGCCATCCTGACCGAGATGGATGGCTTTCGCGTAAGGAAGGACCAGCCAGTGATCGTTCTTGCGGCAACCAACCTTGCGGATCGCCTGGATGAGGCACTCAGACGCCGCTTCGACGATATCATTGAAGTGGACAAGCCCGACAAAGAGGCCCGCCTTCAATACCTGGAACGGGAGGTTATGAAACGCCAATCCGGGGAAGTAAGTCAAAAGACCCTTCAGCGCATCGCCGGTCAGTCCGCCGGGATGACCATTGCCGACCTCGAACGGATTCTCCACCAGGCAGGTGTTAAGGCAGCCCGGAAAGAATCACCGTTGACGGATCAACTCCTGGAAGAGGCCTTTGAAGAAATTCGCATGGGCGAAGCCAAGGACCTTCCTGACAGAGACACCCTGACCAGGATAGCCCGCCACGAAGGGGGGCACACCTTGATTGCCTGGCTGGGAGGCAATCCGCCCGTCCAAGTGACCATAGTAGGGCGGGGCGGCGCCGGTGGTTACATGGAAAGGGAAGCTGACGAGACTAGGATTATCTACACAAAGGCGGATCTTGAACAGCGCATCCGCGAAGCCATGGCAGGACGGGCTGCGGAGATGATTTACTACGGTAACGATGAAGGGCTGTCAACCGGGGTTTCAGGGGATCTTTCGAATGCGACCCACTGGGCATCCAAGATGGTGCGCGAATACGGAATGTCTGATGAATTCGGCCAGATCGCGATCCGGGAAACCGCGCACCTGGGGGGTTCCGCCGATGGTCCCCTCTCCGCGAAGGCGGCAAAGTCGGCAGAGCGGATCGTACGGAAACAGCTCGATATGGCAAGAGAGATGTTAGAGCAGAACCGTTCACACCTCGATCTTCTCTGCGCTGAATTGCTCGAAAAAAACCGCCTGACACGGGAAGACTTGGACAGTATATTGCCGCCTCTGTCAGGCGCATAAGGAGGACTTTATGACCTTTCTCTCCACCCTCTTCGGGAAAAAGAAAAAGAAGGAAGACATCCCTATTTCCAGGCTCCCTGAGCAACCGAAGACCGAACTTCATAACCCGGAGAGCGCCCCCCTTCCTTCGAGTACTCCTCCTACCCTCGCCAAGGAACCGGTTCAGAAGGAGACAACCGTATGGAAACCCGGGGATGTGATCCTGGAGCACTACGATGTGGAACGGGTGATTACCTCAGGGGGAATGGGTACCGTCTATATCACCAATCACCGGAACTGGAAGGTAAAGGTTGCTATCAAATCCCCGAACGAAGAGATGCTTGCCCACCCTTCCTTATTCCAGAGGGTCATCAAGGAGGCAGAGGCCTGGACGGAGCTCGGCTTACACCCCAATATCGCCTACTGCTACTTTGTACGGAACATCGGAGAGATCCCCCATATCTTCGTTGAGTATGTGGATGGGGGGAACTTACGGGAATGGATAGAAGAGGGACGGTGTTCCGATCTCAAGACAGGACTCGATCTGGCCATCCAGTTCTGCCACGGCATGGCCCACGCCCATAATAAGGGGATGATTCACAGGGACATCAAGCCCGGCAATATCCTCATGACGAAAGACGGAACCCTGAAGGTGACCGACTTCGGGATTGCCCGGGTTGGGAATAATGAAGAAGGAGACCTTTCGCTCCGCACAAAGGACCCAACGAAGACCGTAGGCTTCATGGGCACGGAACCCTATGCCTCCCCCGAACAGTTGAAGGATGCCCACACTGTGGGTCCTGAATCCGATGTCTACTCCTTCGGCGTCTGCCTCTGGGAGATGTTTCTGGGACGACGCCCCCGGCCCAATGCATGGAACGATGATCCGCTGCAGGATCCCAAGACATTGAACCCCTCCCTGCCGGATTCTTTCGCTATCCTCCTCACGGAGATGGTTACCCTTGACCGTGACACCCGGATCGCCCTCGGGGGACTCGATTCCCTGAAGGAACGCTTCAAGGCCATCTACCAAGACCTCTTCCATGAACCCTCACCCCACAGTGAGTTGGAACAGGTGGACCTTGAGGCGGACGGACTGAACAATCGGGGGGTTTCCTATCTTGAGTTGGGGAAAAAAGAGGAAGCCCTGAGGTGTTTTGAAGAAGCACTTCAACAAAATGTGACCCATCCTGAGGCGATCTTTAACAAGTCACTGATTGAATGGAGGGATGGGGAGATAACAGATACTGAGGTGTTGACCCGTCTTGATAACTGCGGGAATAATCCTGAGACAGAAAAAGAGAAAATTGCAGAGTTGAAGGCCTTTATCCACACAGAAAGTTTCAACTCTGAGGCTGCAAAGGAGGTTCTGAAGGAGTTTCCCGATAAATATGATGCTCTCTTTTTTGGTAAGGACACGTCTCAAATAGAAATGATTCGTACCATGGAGGGGCATACAGGAAGGGTCGGCTCAGTGGCCATAACCCCAGACGGCCGGTACGCGGTCTCAGGAAGCGGGGAAGGGCGTATCAGAGTGTGGGAGCTTGAGACGGGCCGATCTATCCGTACGATGGAGGGACATGGAGCCGAGGTCAAATCAGTCGCCATAACCCCTGACGGGCGGTATGCAATTTCGGGAAGCGAGGATCGCACCCTCCGAATGTGGGATCTTGACACCGGTCAATGCCTGCGCACCATGGAGGGGCACACAAATTGGGTCGAGTCAGTGGCGATAACCCCGGACGGCCAATTTGTGGTCTCGGTAAGCTATGATACTACCCTTAGGGTATGGGAGCTTGAAACAGGTCGGTGTATGAGCATTATGGAGGGGCACACTGGCTGGGTCAATTCAGTTGAAATAACCCCAGACGGCCGGTATGCGGTTTCTGGAAGCAATGACCACACCATCAGGATGTGGGAGCTTGAGACCGGCCAATGTTTGCGTACCATGAAGTGGAATATAGAAGATGTTTTATCAGTCGCCATATCCCCAGACGGCCGATATGCTGTCTCGGGAAGCGGGGACAGGAGCATCAGGGTGTGGGAGCTTGAGACAGGTCAATCTATTCGTACCATGGATGAGCATTCATTCATGGTCCTCTCACTGGCCATAACGCCTGATGGCCGGCACGTAGTTTCGGGAGGCAATGACAATAACCTCCGAGTGTGGGACCTTGAGACAGGCCGGTGTAAGCGCACCATGGAGGGGCATACAGGTTCGATCCTCTCAGTGGCCATAACCCCAGACGGCCGGTATGTGGTCGCGGGAAGCTGGGACAAAACGCTCCAGGTGTGGGCGCTGGGCCTTCAAAAAGTCTGTCCAGCACAGTATATGCTTTCCATACCAAAGGGTTTCAAGGAACGCAAAATTGAAGAAGATGTTTTGAACCGAGCAGTCACCAAGGCAAAGGAATTACATGATAAAGGGAATTATAAAGGCTCTTATTTAACTCTTTTTGATGCATGGAAAGGATTGGCGTTTTGTAATAGAGAGGTCATAACACGTCTTTATGCTGATCTTATGAGAAAGGCGAGGATAGGCGGTCTATCCTTTTGCTATGAAACAACATTACTGAAAGGGCATACTGAAGGAGTCAACTGTGTGGCCATAACCCCTGACGGCAGGTATGCGGTCTCGGGAAGCAATGACTACACCATCAGGGTGTGGGAGCTTGAGACGGGCCGATCTGTGCGTGCCTTGGAGGGGCATACAGCCATGGTCAACTCAGTGGCCATAACGCCCGACGGCCGTTATGCGGTTTCGGGATGCTGGGACCATACTTTGATGGTGTGGGAGCTTGAGACAGGCCGATCTATCCGTACCATGGAAGGGCACACAGGATCGATCCTCTCAGTGGCCATAACCCCGGACGGCCGGTATGTGGTCGCGGGAAGCTGGGAAGGGAATATCAGGCTGTGGGAGTTCGAGACGGGCCGATCTATCCGTACCATGGAGGGTCATAAAGACTATATATACTCAGTGGCCATTACGCCGGACGGTCGGTATGCGGTCTCAGGATGTATGGACAAGAACCTCAGTTTGCTGGAGCTCGAGACGGGCCAGGCTATCCGCTTTATGGAGGGGCATACAAACCCCGTCAAGTCAGTGGCAATAACCCCAGACAGCCGGTATGCGGTCTCAGGAGGAGATGACACTACCCTCCGGATATGGGAGCTTGAAACGGGCCAATGCCTGCGCACCATGGAGGGGCATACAGCCGCGGTCAAGTCAGTGGCCATAACGCCGGACGGCGGGTATGCGGTCTCGGGAAGTTCAGACAACACTATTAGGGTGTGGAGGTTTATATGGGATTTGGAGTTCCCGGAAGGAGATGGAAGTGATAATGGAGGACAATCATCATGAGTTTCCTTTCCACCCTCTTCGGGAAAAAGATAAAGAAGGAAGACATTCCTATTTCCCGGCTCCCTGAGCAACCGAAAACAGAACTTCATACGCCGAAGGAAACCTTGCCCCCTTCGAGTACACCTCCTACCCTCGCCAAGGAACCGGTTCAGAAGGAGACAACCGTATGGAAACCCGGAGATGTGATCCTGGAGCACTACGATGTGGAACGGGTGATTACCTCAGGGGGGATGGGTACCGTCTATATCACCAATCACCGGAACTGGAAGGTGAAGGTCGCCATCAAGTCACCTAACGAGGAAATGCTCTCCCACCCGTCTCTCTTCCAGAGGGTCATCACGGAGGCAGAGGCCTGGACGGAGCTTGGCTTACACCCCAATATCGCCTACTGTTACTTTGTACGGAACATCGGAGAGATCCCCCATATCTTCGTTGAGTACGTGGATGGTGGGAACTTACGGGACTGGATAGAAGAGGGACGGTGTGCCGATCTCAAGACTGGACTCGATTTCGCCATCCAGTTCTGCCACGGCATGGCCCACGCCCACAGTAAGGGGATGATTCATCGGGACATCAAACCCGGCAATATCCTCATGACAAAAGATGGAACCCTGAAGGTGACCGACTTCGGGATTGCCCGGGTAGGAAATGATAAAGAAGGAGACCTTTCGCTCCGTACAAAGGACACCACGAAGACCGTAGGCTTCATGGGCACGGAACCCTATGCCTCCCCCGAACAGTTGAAGGATGCCCACTCTGTGGGTCCCGAATCCGACGTCTACTCCTTCGGCGTCTGTCTCTGGGAGATGTTCCTGGGACGACGTCCACGGTCCAACGCCTGGAACGATGACCCATTACTTGACCCAAAAGCATTAAACTCCTCCCTACCTGATTCTTGCGCACTCCTCCTCACGGAGATGGTTACCCTTGATCGTGACACCCGGATCGCCCTTGGGGGACTCGATTCCCTGAAGGAACGATTCAAGGCCATCTACCAAGACCTCTTCCATGAGCCCTCTCCCCACAGCGAACTTGAACAGGTGGATATAGAGGCAGACGGGCTGAACAACAAGGGTGTGTCCCTTTTTGAGCTCGGTAAGGAACAAAGCGCTATGGAGTGCTGGCAGCAGGCAGCAGATAAAGACCCCATCCATTTTGAATCAAATCTGAACTTAAGTTATTTTCAGTGGAGACATGTACAAATCGCAGATGATGTCCTGATGAGATGTATTCGTGATCTGATGAGCAATTATGACAAATCCCAGTATCTTTGTCCGACCATGAGGATTTACCTTGAAAGCGGAATGGCACCCTGGAATGCATTAAAAACAATTGATGACCACCTGGATGAAATCAAATCAGATGATCCGATTAGCAGGGTATTTATGGCAGACCTGCTTAAGCTTAAAACTGATATTTCAAGAAATGGAAAGCCCCAAAAAGAACTTCCTACCATGGCATGTTTTGCTACATTGGATAAACATTCTGGATCTGTTTTTTGTGCTGATTTTTCACCGAATGATAATTACTTTTTATCCGGAAGCGCTGATCACACGATTCGGATGTGGGATATTGAGTCATTAAAATGTCTCAAAGTTTTTGAGGGTCATTCCGATGAAGTCCGGGCAGTGGCTTTTTTGCCTGGTGGGCGCCAATTTGTATCTGCGAGTTTTGATATGACCATTAAAATATGGGACACAGACAAACCCGCGTGCGTTAAAACCCTTAAAGGGCATGATTTTGATATAACATGCTTAGCTGTCACAAAAAACGCTCAAAGAATCCTATCCGGAAGTTATAACGGGATCATTAAATTATGGGATATTAGCACGGGAAATTGTTTGATAACGTATCAGGGCCACGAGCGTGGCGTAACAAGCGTTTCATTGGCGCCGGATAATCTGACGTTTGTTTCAACGGCTTTTGATAATACAATGAGAGTATGGAATGTGGAGACGGGCGATTGTAACCATCTTTTCAAGGAGACCGGGTACAGTGTAAATTCAGCCAAATATTCTTTGGACGGCCGCTGCCTGGTGGCCGGCTGCAGCGATCAACTCATCAGACTGATTGATATTGCCTCGGGTGCTTGTTTGAAAAAGTTTTCAGGGCATACCGGTGAAGTGTCCTCGGTTGATATTTCACCCAATGGGAAGTACATCCTGTCCGGTGGACGAGGGGGAGCGCATGCTGGGAGCAGCGATCGATCAGTCCGGTTGTGGGAAATGGAAAGCGGCAGGTGTCAATGCACAATGACCACATTTTCTCCTCATAAGTTAAATGTTAATTTTGTCTGTTTTTCAAGCACTGGTATTTACTCGATATCCACCAGTAATGATAAGACATTAAAATTGTGGGCCACATTTTATCCGGAACCTTTTGTGTCTTTATATACACCCCTATTATCAAAACCCGTAGATTTTCAGGAGTTGTCTGAGAAGAAAAATACGGCCCAGAGAGTATGTCAAAAAGCACAGAATGAAATGGCGAAAGGGGCCTATAAATCAGCATACGATATTTTAAATACGAATTTGGTTTCCTCTGGTATGGAACATGATAATATCCGAGGGCTTATAACGATTTGTGGAAACAGAAGCGGAAAACGAATTTCTTTAAAAAATGTATGGAACTGCGCTACATACCATCATGATGGAAAAGTGTTCTCCGCAATATTTTCTCCTGATTGTAAACATGCATACAGCGGCTCTTTCGACGGCCAGATTAAAGTATTGAATTTATCAGACAGGTGTCATCATGTATTGGTATCCAATACCGGTCCTGTTAATTCTTTAGATATATCTCCGGATGGCAAGACATTAGTTTCAGGTCATTGGTCTGATCGAAACCAGTTGCAATTATGGGATGCCATGACTGGTGACCGATTCGCCGGTATTGACTATCATAAAGCAGTAGCTCTGAGTGTTACCTTTTCCCGGAACGGGAAATTAATAGCTTCAGGATGTGACGATGGAAGTATTCACGTCATTGATTCCGAGCTAAGAACTGAAGTGTTCGCTGCACAGGGACACACAGAACGTATTACACGCGTGGCCTTTACAGATAATGACAGGCGGTTGCTTTCAAGGAGTCAGGATAAGACCATTAAATGTTGGGATCTGAAGGATAAAAAATGTGTGGCAACTCTCCAGACTCCTGGAAAACTATTGTGCTTACATCCAGATAAAAAACATCTCATTATAGGTCTAACAGATCTAAGCATGATTGATATCAATACGGGAGAAACCACGTGGAAAGCAGACGATAAACGTTATAGCGAATTTGATTCAATTACAATATCTGAAGATGGACGTTTTATTTTAGCAGGTCACAGACATCCAAACATCCATGTTTGGGATGTTTCGAAAAACAAGGTGATAAAAATCATGGAAGGTCACCAGGACTCTGTTCCAGGATTGCAGTTTTCCAAAGATAATCGGTATGCTATTTCAGGCAGCTGGGATCATTCAGTTAGGTTATGGGAATTTGAATGGGACTGGGAATTTGATCATTAAAACTTTAAAATAGGAGAAAGAACAATGGCATTTGTTAAGAGGAACAGGGAAATGATTCTACGGTCTATACCCGAGGATGTTAAGCGTTACCTCAAGAGGGAAATTGAAAGTTGCAATTCAGGCGCCACCGCATTGCATTACAAATTTGCTCATTATTTATTGACCAAATATGAATTAATCATGGATATCTGGTTGGCATCAGAATCAACCGCATCTGAGATCGAAGAGATTAGAAAGGCTCATGATTTTTGTTTAAAATCTACGGATGGTGACAATAATCTAATATGGATCTGCCAAGGTTGTAAAAGTGTTGTCGGAAGCTTTAAACAGATCATTCCCGGTGTTACAGAGGGGGATTTTACCCAATTTTTGTTGGCAATGATTGAAAGTTGTCCGATTTGTCAAAGTGAAAGCAGAGTGCTTCTAAAGAAAGGTTTTCTTTTATCCGGCGGAAACCTTGAACAAGCTATGGGTAAACCAGTCCCTGAAATGGATAAGGATTATAAGACGCATGAATTGCTTTGGATCACCTTAAGAGGGATGAATACTGACTTAAAAAAGAGTATTCAAGAGATGGCAGCTTTGACTGGGGAAAATACTTTGAAGGACATGATTATGAAGGGCCGAATACAAAACATTGCCCAAAAAGATGACAATGGAAACTACTGGAATGTATTTGGAAAGTTAACTCCGGAAGATATGAAAAGATTCAGGCTTTCATAGAATTCGAGGGCATCAGATTTGTCTGAACTATCGATGGATTGAATTGATTAAATAGTAAATGTCGAATTTGAGATTTTTTCCAAATAGCTTTACCCGATAATGGCAAAAGTCTTTCAGGAAGGCGAAAGATGCATTTTTTTATTGTCAAACCATGGTAGGCAGAAAGTTTGAATGGAAATAAATACTATTTTAATGAAAAGGAGGAGACGATATGTTTGATAAAGTGAAACATGAGGATGCTAAAAGAATACCGATTCCCGAAGATTTGGAAAGAATCATCGTTCGTGAACTAAGGAAGGGCGTAAATCAAGCAGAGAATCATATCGATTATTGGCGAGCCTTTCATGGCCTGGTAAATATAGACGGTGCAAGAAAGGAAATTCTTGATGATCCTAAAAGTGCGAATGCTTATCATTATTGCTCTGAGGAATTAAATAAAGGCAATAATCTTGTGGTCATATGTGAAAATTGTTACAATATACTCGCCTTTCTTGATATACCATCTGGAGTCGAAAGAAAGCATTATGGAGGTTA
The DNA here is from genome assembly GCA_015222855.1 of Pseudomonadota bacterium. Lineage (GTDB taxonomy): Bacteria > Desulfobacterota > Syntrophia > Syntrophales > JADFWA01 > JADFWA01. The sequence continues at coordinate 9,120 of JADFWA010000022.1, forward strand.
TATAATTTTGGCTGCTCAAAGAAACAGAATATATTGTCCGTGCGGAAAATTTCACATCCAGGTTTTGGATTCAGACTTTTTGCTTTCCGGGAAAACCCTTTTATACATAAGACAAAACGCTATGGGCAACACCAATGCTAAGAATTTGCGCACTCTTCCTGATGAAGAGCGTACATTGGAAATTATTCATGGGATTCTATTGTCAAAAGGTCATGCGGAAATCGATATTGAAAAAATTGAGCGGGCAATGGGGTCTGGGAAGAGTTTCAACGAGATGGTTGAAAAGGATGGGATGTACTCAAAATGGACTAGTCAAAGCCAAAAAGAAGAAGATGAGTATTACTGGACTGCCTTTGGAAGATTCAGCAAGAAAAAATTAGCCGGGGGCACCAAAGATGCAAAACCAGGAGTGATAGATGAATCAATTTCTGCGATTAGAAATAGATTCACAGACGGACTCGCCAAGGAACAGAAAGCCGCTGATCAAGGAGATGCGGATGCCCAGTACATCCTCGGTGTGAAATTCGCAAAAGGCCGGGGTGTTCCCCAGAGCGACTCCGAGGCGATTAAATGGTTCCAGAAGGCCGCCGAAAAAAAACATGTGGATGCCCAATACATCCTCGGGTTGATGTACGCAACCGGCCGGGGTGTTCCCGAGAGCGACTCCGAGGCGGTAAAATGGTACCAGAAGGCCGCCGACCAAGGGGATGCGGATGCCCAGTTAAAGC
>JADFWA010000280.1 GCA_015222855.1 Pseudomonadota bacterium
GTTTGAACATGGGGATATTTTAATATCTTTTCGTCTTTTGTAGCAACAAGGGCTCCGGCTTTCATGGCCGTGGCTATGATTATGCGGTCAGCGGGATCATTATGAAGTGGTTGCGGCAGATTTACTGATTCATTTATGGGGGCAAAAATAAGCAAGTCAACCGGTCCTTGCTAGGTCAAGCCTGCCTTCCCATCTCTTCAGGAGTACCTCTTTCAGGGCTACATGCTCCGGTTTTTCCAGGAAGGGGTCGTTTTCGACGACTGAAAAGGCCTCTTTTCTGGCTTCATTCAATATTCTTCCATCTCGCAGTATGTTCGCCACCCTGAAGTCGGGGAGTCCCGACTGCCTTGTTCCCATAAACTCGCCGGGACCCCTTATGGCCAGATCCTCTTCCGCTATCCTGAAGCCGTCGTTCGTCTGCTCCATCATGCGGAGTCTTTTCCTTGAAGTGTCTGACCTGGCATAACTGGCGAGCAGGATACAATAGGAGGGGATGTCACTTCTCCCTACCCTGCCCCTCAACTGGTGAAGCTGTGAAAGGCCGAATCTCTCAGCATGTTCTATAACCATGAGGGATGCCTGGGGGATATCTATACCCACTTCTATCACCGTGGTGGAAACAAGGATATCAAGCCTTCCCTCCGAAAAGGCGGACATAATTTCATCCTTTTCAGTGCCTTTCATCCTTCCGTGGATCAGTCCGACCCGGTACTCCGGGAAGATATCCTTTTGAAGGTGTTCAGCCATCCGGGTGGCATCCTTCAGGTCCAGAGTCTCAGATTCTTCCACCAACGGATAGACTATAAAGACTTGATTTTCCTTCTTTAGTTCTTTGCGTATTATCTCATAGACCTTTTCACGGGACTTTTCGTAGAACACCTTTGTGCGAATCGGTTTTTTGTCCGGGGGCATTTCGTCAATTACAGATATATCAAGGTCGCCATAAACCGTCATGGCAAGGCTCCTGGGGATCGGTGTGGCCGTCATTACCAGGACGTCCGGATTTACCCCCTTTCCCCGAAGTGTTGCCCTCTGGACCACCCCAAAGCGATGCTGTTCATCTATCACGACAAACCCGAGCTTCTTAAATTCGACACCCTCCTGAATCAGTGCATGGGTACCTATGATAATATCCACACCGCCGGATTCGATCTTTTCACAGACATCCCTGCGCTCCGCCGTTTTTTTGCTTCCCGTCAGTATCGCAACCTCAAGGCCGAGCGTTGCGGCCCATTCCCTTATATTGGAATAGTGTTGTTCGGCCAGTATCTCTGTCGGGGCCATAATGGCTGCCTGATAACCGTTTTCACACGCGCAGGCCATTGCCGCCATTGAAACGACCGTCTTTCCACAGCCGACATCACCCTGGAGGAGCCTGTTCATGGGAAATTCGCTTCCCATATCTGCACTTATCTCTTCTATTACCCTCTTTTGCGCGTCGGTCAATTTGAACGGGAGTATCCGGCAGAACCTTTCATGAAGCTTCCCGTCCGTCTTGAAGGAGATACCCTTTTCCAGGATATATCCCTTTTTCTTGAGAGCCATTCCCAGTTCGAAAAAGAAAAATTCATCAAAGACAAGCCTTCTGTGTGCCGCCGATTTCAGGCTGTTCAATGCCTCCATATCCTGGTCGGATTCCGGAAAGTGTATGTTTCTTATGGAATAATTGATATCGGCAAGGTGCTGTCTGTGGCATATTTCCCCCGGGATAGGGCTTAGGATATACCGGGAATAATTCTCAACCACCTCCATCATTATCTTTCTGATATATTTTTGATGCAGGCCTTCCGTTTCAGAATAAACGGGGACGATCCTCTTGAAATGGAGAAGATTATCATGGTTGTTATCCTCTTCATCGAGGATCTCGAAGTCCGGGTGGATGATGTCCCTGCCGAAGAGGAACTCCCTTATCTCCCCTGTTAATATTGCTCTTGCACCCTTTTTGAATGTATTCCTCAGATAGGTGTAATTCCCCTTGAACCATTTGGCCGTCAGCCTGCCGCTCCCGTCATCAATGGTTACCTCGAATACCTTCTTTTTCCTGTATCGCTGTATTTCTGCATTGACAACTTCTCCGATTACCGTTTCCCTGCTGCCGATTTGTGTCGAAGATATCTTTTTTATGGAGCGTCTGTCTTCGTATCTTCTCGGAAGATAATAGAGCATGTCCTCGACGGTTTTTATACCCTTTTTGCCCAGGAGGCGGGCAACCTTCGGCCCTACCCCTTTGATATATTGAACGGGCTGGGAAATCTTTTTAAAACATTCGTTCAGGTCTTCTGACGCGGGGAATACCTTGTCGAAGCCCTTCGCCGGGGCAGGATAAATATCTTTCAACTCTTTTACAAAATCGAGTGCCCTTTCAATCCGCTTCTTTTTTTCATCGACAGAGAGGGCGTCAAATCCGGCAAATGTCTCTTGAAGTTCTGAAAGAATGTCCGTTGCGGCGGCGTGTTGTGTTACGGCCTTCAGTTTCTTGAGGAGCCCCGACATGGTCGCCTCAAGGTCTTTGATAATGGGCAGGTTTTTATATGAATCTCTCGATGAGAAAATCAGAGGGGCTTCAATCTTCTCTACAATTTTCCTGTGATCTTCCATTATGTGCTCCGTTTTCCCCCTCACGTGCAGCGCAGGCGCTTGCGCCGCGTGAGGGAGAGGGAACTATTTTGTAGAATAAATAGAATAATTTCAATAGCCTGTTAGCAGATATTTCTGTGTATGGCAAGGAAAGAATTGACTTTTGTCACAGATTACGTTAAGGAACCAAGTTTCAATAATCTAAAAATATCACATGGAGATCGCATGAGAAAAAAAGTTTCATACAAGGAAGCTGGTGTGGATATTGAGAGTGCCAATTTGTTTGTCAAGAAGATAAAACCCATTGTAAAAACGGCATCTCGGAAAGAAGTGAGGGGTGACATTGGTGGTTTCGGGGGATTGTTTCACCTTGATACAGAGAAATTTAAAGATCCTATACTTGTCTCTGCCACCGACGGAGTTGGCACAAAACTGAAGATTGCCCGGATGATGGACAGGCATAACACCATCGGAATAGATCTTGTCGCCATGTCTGTCAATGATATCATAGTCCAGGGAGCTGAACCCCTCTTCTTTCTCGATTATATTGCTACAGGAAAGATCAGTATGGAAAACAGCGTAAAGATTGTGAAGGGTATAGCAAAAGGGTGCATCGAAGCCGGATGCGCGCTTGTCGGTGGTGAACTTGCTGAAATGCCTGGATTTTACAAGGATGGCGACTATGATCTTGCTGGTTTTTGTGTGGGTGTTGTTGATGCCGAGAAGCTTATTGACGGTTTAGA
>JADFWA010000281.1 GCA_015222855.1 Pseudomonadota bacterium
TCGGTAACCCGTCCCGCCTAAGTTAAGGTATGAGCAGCATAAAAAATATTCTTGAAACACTGAAAATAAACCAGGAAATTGCCCGGAAATTTTTTGAGATTGAATCAAGTATTCTATCAATCCTTGATTTCAAAGGCCTTTTTGAAGAGTTGCTCAGCAAAATCAAAGAGAAATTTGGTGTTCCTTATGTCTGGTTTTCAGTGATCGACAAGAGTGAAATATCCGACCTTATTCAAACACTGACTTCATCGGAAATCCTCAAGGAACGGCTGAATCTCGTAGAACGAAACGCGTTTCTGAGTCTTATTGCAGACAATACAAAACCGATCCTCGCCAATGAGGATCTGAAGCCATTTTATAAACTTCTGCCGCAAAAACAGAAATATCTTATCCGATCCCGTGCCGTAGCCCCTCTTACCCTCGACGGTGAAATCATCGGAAGCCTGAACTATGCAGATCATTCCGAACTGCGTTACCGCCCCAACATGGAAGTAGAACTGCTCGAACAGCTTGCCGTCAAGGTCTCACTCTGCCTGTCGAATGTGATGGCTCACGAACAGCTCAAGGTGCTTGCATACAAGGATCCGCTCACCGGACTCTTGAACCGCAGAGTCATGGACGACGCGTTGAGGCGGGAATTCAAGCGGGCCGAGCGCCACGCGACCGGTTTGTCACTGATTTTTATTGATCTTGACGATCTCAAGACGGTAAATGATCGGTATGGCCACAACATCGGAGATCATTTGCTGAAGTATATCGCAACTCATTTAAAAGATATGAGCAGGGAAAGTGACATCATTGCAAGGGTCGGGGGTGATGAATTTGTAATCATCCTTCCCGGTACGTCATCTAAAAAGGCTCATAATTTCATGAAACGTCTCCAGAAATTTCTCAAGAAAAATCCCCTGAATGTCAGGGAAATATCCATACCGGCTTCACTCAGCTTTGGAATAGCGACGGTTGAAGATAATACGACAAAGGATGCGGAATCCCTTCTGAAAAAGGCGGACGCGATGCTTTATCAGGCCAAGAAACTCAAATGGGCACGTCGTTCCAAAAATTTCGCAATTGAACAAAAGCAGGAAGATGCCGGCCAGGTTTGACCGGCTTTTTATGCCCCCATACACCCGTTTAAATCCTTTTCGCTTTTCATCCCGAATAAAAACCTTTCACTCCCCTTTTAATCCCTTTCATCGCTTCCCGCTTGCATGAAAAAACTATTTGGTTCATACTTTTCCCATAAAGATGGAATTGGACATGGAGGATATAGTTATGGAACTCATTGAAATGAAAGACATCAAAAAGGATTATTTTTTAGGAGAAATGGTGGTACACGCCTTAAGAGGAGTTGACCTGACCATTGAAAGGGAAGAGTTTGTGGCGATCTGGGGGCCTTCCGGCTCCGGCAAGACCACCTTGCTTAATCTCATTGGCGCCATTGATGAGGCCTCGTCCGGCCAACTGTTCATTGAGGGCGAGGAAGTTAAAAAACTATCGGATGATAGACGAACCGAACTCAGGAACAGGGCCATCGGCTTCATCTTTCAGGGGTTTAATCTGATCCCAGTTCTTTCCGCCCTGGAAAACGTCATGCTGCCCCTTGAGATCAGGGGCATATCCTTCTCCGATGCCAAAAACAGGGCGCTTGGGCGTCTTGATGAAGTGGGACTCTCCGATTTTGTCAGACACCGGCCCGACAAGCTTTCCGGCGGTCAACGGCAGAGGGTTGCCATCGCGAGGGCCTTGGTGACAAACCCGTCTCTGGTTATTGCCGACGAGCCGACGGCTAACCTGGATTCCGTCACATCCCACAAGATCATCGAATTGATGCGGGCTCTCAATGAAAAGGAAAAAACCACCTTTATATTTTCCACCCATGATCCGAGGCTTCTGGACCAGGTGAAGCGGTTGGTTCGGCTTGAGGATGGAAGAATTTTAGATGGAGGTAATGAGAAATGATTAAATGGATAAAAATAGCTCTTCGCAATATACTGAAAAATAAACGCCGGTCACTTGTGACACTGCTTGCCATCGCCATGGGCTTTGCGGCAGTGAGCCTCTTCCGGGGATATACACACAATACCTATGAAGGACTCCGACAGTCTGCCGTCAGGGGGGAAGGTCTGGGACATCTTACCATCTACAAGCAGGGATGGCTGGAAAAGGGAAAGATCGATCCCGACAAATATATGTTTTCACAAGAAGAACTTAAACGGATAATCGATCTGGTAGAGGAGGACGAGGATGTTATTCTGGCCACTCCCCAGATAAATATTTCAGGGCTTGTCTCAAATGGACGCACCTCCACCATATTTCTGGCAAACGGTGTAATTCCCCGCGACGAGAAGACAATAAGGGGCGCCTGGGCCGCCTTCCGGCCGGTAAAAGGGGAAGGTCTCAGCGAGAAAAAGTCCTACGGGGTGGAAATGGGAGAGGATCTGGCGAAACACCTTGATCTGAAACCCGGAAGTTATGGGGTGATCATGGCCACCACCCTTGACGGACAGATGAACGCCCTGGATATAGAGGTTGCCGGCACTTATGACACCGGCAGTGACGCCACCAATGACAAGTACATGCGTGTTCCCTTTACCTTCGCTCAATCCCTTTATGACACGGAAAAGGCGGACAGGGTGGTGGTATTGCTGAGTAATTGGCAAAAGACGGAAGCAGCCCGCGAGCGCTTGATCAGCAAGTTGTCCGGGGCCGGGTTAAATTGTGAGATCAAAACATGGAACGAGCTTTCACTCTTTTATTCCAAGGTTAAGGGCATGTTTGACATGATATTCATGTTTATATTCTCCATCGTCTTTATCATCGTAATCATGAGCGTGGTCAATACCATGGGGATGGCCGTCCTTGAGAGAACGAGAGAGATCGGCACCCTCAGAGCACTTGGCCTGAAGCGGCGGGGTGTGAGCCTGCTCTTCGCCGTAGAGGGAGCGATGCTCGGCTTCCTGGGAACCATTTTGGGTATTGTCTTGAATGTGGCCGTATGGGCGGTCATCCGGGCTGCAGGACCGACCTATATACCGCCGGGATCCTCGAGCCCTGTCCCTTTGATCGTTAATCTCGTGCCTCAGTCCATGCTCACCCTTATGGTCTTTTTGATTTTACTCTCATTGATAGCCGCCATACTGCCGGCCAGACGCGCGGCCAGACAGAATGTGGTGGATGCTTTGGGGCATGTGTAATAAATAGGCAAAGGGCGAAAGGCAAAAGGCGAAGGGTGAAAGCATAGGATATTAGTTCAGAGTTCGGAGTTAAAAAGACTTTGAACTTTGAACTTTGAACCCGGAACTCTATAAAGGGAGGTTAGTGATGAGTTTAAAGTTTAAAGTTTTAAGTTTAAAGTTAACAATCATATTTGTGATGTTGCTGTCTTGCATCGTGTTTTATTCAAAACCAGTGCTTGCGGAAATGACACCCAGGGAGATCCTGGAAAAATCGGATGAGGCCAGGGGAAGTGTGAAGGGTATTGAGTGGGAGATAAAACTGAAATCAATCGAGAACGGTCGAAAACAATCCCGGACCCTCAAGATAAAATCTCGCAACTTCAACAACCTTGCGGAATTTATCTCGCCGGCCAAGGTGAAGGGACGTAAATTATTGATGATCGACCGGAACATGTGGTTCATAAAACCGGGCCTGAGGAAGCCGGTCCCCATTTCCCCCCGGCAGAAACTGATGGGCGGCGCTTCCAACGGGGATATCGCTTCCACCAACTACGCCGGAGATTACAAAGTAGCCCGGATGTCGGAAGATAAAGTGAACGGCGAACCATGCTATCTCCTTGACCTGACCGCTGCCAATAAAAAGGTCACTTATGATCGAATTAAATACTGGGTTTCCAAAAAACGGCTTATTGGCGTCAAGGCTGAGTTTTTCACCGTATCGGGAAAGATGTTTAAATCAGCGACTTTTGAGTACGGAAACAGTATCCCGATAGAGGGAAAGTCCAAACCCTTTGTTTCCAAAATGACCATTACAGACGCCGTGGTAAAGGAAAATATCACCACCATGACTTACAGCAAAATCAGGCTCAAGAAGATCCCTGATTCTGCCTTCAACCTGAACCTGTTGGTGAGATAGGGCATTTGAAATGCCTAAAGTTTAAAGTGACCAAAGTGAGCTAAAGTTATTGCAACAATTCACCGCAGAGACGCAAAGAGCGCAAAGGAAAACAAAAATATGTCTAAACTCTGCGTGCCCTGCGCCTTTGCGGTGAACTTCAATGAGTTTTTTATGAGAAACAACCTTTTCCTGATAATCATATTTATTCTTTTCGCATGCCTTTCATGGAAGCCAACATCTTCCTTAGCCGCA
>JADFWA010000282.1 GCA_015222855.1 Pseudomonadota bacterium
CAGACAGCCAAGCACACACTACAGCCTGCCGTTGATTCCGACCAGTAAGCCAGGCACTGGGGAGAGTCCTCATACCAAGCTTTGTGGCCAGGGTTATTCCAGGGGCCTTTTATTTCAAAACTGGGCTCGTCGTCAAAAGAAAGACTATTTGACGGGCAAGCTTCGGCACACCGTTTGCACACTTTACAGAACTCCAGGAGGCCGAAATCGATCGGTTTGTCAACGGCCATAGGAAGGTCGGTAATAACCTTGCACAGGCGGACCATGGGCCCGAATTCTGGTGTGATCAGGCGGTTGGTCCGCCCCAGTTCCCCTAAGCCGGCGTCCACTGCAATAGCAACGCTCGAACCGAGATCATTGACGCTGGGAATAGCAACATAACCTAATCCCCGGATAAAATGCGCCAGGCCTGCTACCAGGAATTCACAGCGACTGTACCCCAAAGAGGAGCCGGCGCCGCTGATTGAGGAAGGTGAACAGGCAATATTATCCAGAGACATCTGGACACTAAGGGCAATGGCGTACTTACATTTATCGGGTATGACCAGCTTTTCATCCTCTTCATAAGGCTCGTCCACGGCCTCAAATGCGATATTTTTTCTTCTTTCTGTGGCGTTGATGTGCCGCCGGTCATAGACCGTTATGCCCACTGTGGCGGCGCCGAAATAACGGGCAGCCGCTTTTATCATCCTTGTTGCCTCTTCCGTACTGGCGGAATATTTCTCTACTCCCCTTTGTTCCGGAGTCCTGACATTTTCACTGGTCCAGGCCCTGGTCCCCCGGTTCAATCCCCCCAGGCGAGAAATGACCCAGGCAGCATCCGAAAGAGCCCGGTCTTCAAGCCTGAAGCCAGGACGTCCCTCCCGGAAATATTGCGCCGTTTTTTCTCTGCTTCTTTTCCTCAGTTCCCTAAGATTTTCCATTCCGTAATACTTGGACATGGAGCCAAAAACATTATTCATGGAATTAAACCGCTTGTACGAGTTGTCATCGACAACCAATTTAGGCTTATCGATCTCTTTGACCCACCAGGGATGACCAAATTTTTTAGAAAAGGTTGATGGCGATTTTTGTTCGTTTCTTGAGACAAAACTACCTCCGGCCGCCAATCCGGCTCCGCCTAGCCCAAATTTAACGAAGTCCCTTCGATTCATCTCATACCTCCTTTTGCCTGGATAGGGCTAATCCCTCATTCCTTATTTTTAATAGGCTCATGATATTTTTTCTTTCCAAGAGGTGACCACATTCCATAACTTTCTTCATGAATCCGGCATTTGCCGATAGAGGTCCAATTGAAGCCATAGTTATATCCAAACCACAAATATTTATCTCCTCCCCCATTTTCTGTAGTGATGATATATCGAGCATCGACCTTTCCGATTCCGAGCACCTTTCTTCCGGGCAGAGCCGTATCTCCTTTATTTGCATCGAAAGGGATCCAACCGTAAGGGGGAAGATAAACTTCTGTCCACCGGTGAAAGACATCATCGAAACTGGCATCGTCTCCCCGGCGGCTGACCGCGCCCACATACCGAATGGGAACGCCAAGGGCTCTGCAAAGAGCAATCATTGAATACGTATATTCAGAACAGGAACCCGTGCCTCGCTTCAGCACGGTCGGAGCGGGATTCCACCCGCCGAGCGGTTTGAGGTTGTAACTCAGGTTCATTCCCAGATAATCATAGACACGCCTGGCGATCCAATAGGGATTTTTTTCGTCACCGGCAATTTTGCGTGCAAGACTCTGGATGAATGGATCGTTGATTCTGTATTTGTCCCCGTCCTGAGTGTATTTATTCCTGATCTCTTCAGGAATGTCTTCAAGACCGCCGATTTTATCCGGATAGATGAAATACTCAACCGTGTATATTTTTGCTTTAACCTTCCACCCCGGTTTGACGACCGAGTAACTTTTTAGGTCATTGAAGTGAAAATGAGCAATCCTCTGTTCCCATTGATCCAGTATAATCTCATCCGGTTCAGGATCGAACTGGATAGGACCCAAAAGGGCCTGGTTATCGCGGTTGACGGGTATCGGAAGGTATATATCCAGAGTATTCACTGTCCCAGGGCCGTAGTTTCTGAATTCTTTGATGAAGTGGAGAGACATCTGACGTTCATCCCATTTTGAAAGGATATCGCTGCAGAAGACTTTTATCTTGTATATCTCGTCATTTTCATAATCCACATTCCAGAGAGCATCATTCCCCCAGGCGAGTCCATAGGCAAAAGGGCCATAAGCTCTTAGAGAGGAAAGGCAGAGGCCATCGGAGGGATCGACCAGATAGATCCGGTCTTCGCTTCTGTCCGTGACCCACAGATATTTACCGTCAAATGTCAGGCCTGCAGGCTCCCGTGCGGGAGAAGGAAAAACCTGAACCATCATCCCGTCTTCAGGGGAGATTTTGAGCAGGATATCTTGCTTATGGTCGATGACCCAGATGTATTCTCCATCCCAGGCAAGGTCTCTGGGGTGTGAGCTGTTTGACTCCAGGATGGAAAGCGCTCTGCCTGTTTCAGGGTCAATGCGGTACATGGATTTTTCCCCGGAATCTATGTGCCAGAGATACTTTCCAACCCATGCCAGACCCTCCGGATGGTGGCCAGGGGAATCGAAACTCTTAAGGACAAGCCCGCTCTCCGGGTTGATCTGGTAAATTTTATCCGTATAAATATCCGCAATCCATAGATTTTGGCCATCAAAGGCTAAGCCGGTAGGGCAAGGTCCGGGCGCTTTGACCACTTTTAAAATGTCACCGACCTTTGCC
>JADFWA010000283.1 GCA_015222855.1 Pseudomonadota bacterium
AAGCCCTGGCTTTCAATGCTGCTAACTTTGAATTCATATGTTGGCACAACCGGCGATGGAATAAATGGGGCAGCGAAGTACATTGATGATAGGCTCAAACGGAGATTATTGACCAGCTTCCCCAGAATCGGCCATCTCATCTACGACCAATCACGGTTGGTCTCCCCCGAACCTGATCACCTTCGAACAGTTGACATCATTGTCACCTGCCATAATGCTATTGACGATTTGAAGGCATGCTTCCATCAGCTTTCAATGACGACAACCTCAATTAACGACCTGATTTTGATCGATGATGGCAGTGAGCCGGAAACTGCCGAGTATATCCGACGGTTTTCCCGCATCCACAAGACAAAATACATACGCAATGAGCAAGCCCTGGGACACCCAACCGGCGCGACCAAGGGGCTTGAGATATCGACAGGAGATATCGTCATAGTACTGAATGCCGACACATTGCCGACCAGGGGATGGGCAGACAAAATACTGGCGTGTGCAAATGCTGATAAAAAGATCGGCATTGTAGGTGTTTTAGCCAGCACTGCTTCCTGGCAATCTATTCCGAGGGTTTTTGATGATGACGGAGACTGGGCCCTTAACCCGGTTCCATCCGACATAACGCTGTCCCAGTTTGCCAGTTTGTTGGAACGATATTCCACGAAGCTGTATCCGAAGCTGCCCTTTATCAATGGCTTCTGCTTTGCCATAAAACGTAAGTTGATGGATGATATCGGCCTGTTTGATTATAAGACCTTTCTCCACTACGGGGAAGAAAACGATTATTGCTTGCGTGCCGGCAAAAGAGGCTGGTTTGGTGCAGTAGCCGACGACGCATACGTATACCATAAACAAGGCAAAGGTTATACCAATGAACGCCGGCGGATATATGCCAAACGGGCAGATGAGAACCTCATCGCCAAGCATGACGCCAAGCTGATCAGCAGTCTTGCCTGGTCTTGCAGGCAGAGCCTTAAAATGGCCGGTTTGCGTATGTGGTCACAGGCAGTGATCGAAAGGTTTCGCCTGATACGGAAAGGGGTAAGGAAATTCGGCGGCAGGCGGCTAAGTTTTATCCTGCCCGCAGTTGATGGTGGAGGTGTTACTGTAATTTTGCAGGAGGCCTTGGCCATGTCCAGGATGGGAGTTATCGTTGAAATCTTAAATCTGGAAGCACACCGTGAAGGCTTTATTAAGTCAAATAATATCAAAAATAGCCCGATTAAACTGCGGTTTTTTAATACAAAGGGAGAGCTCCTGAAGTATCTTCAACAATCATCTAACGGGATTGACGCCGTGGTCTGCACACATCATGCAACACCCTATTGGTTGACAGAGCTCGATCCATCGAACCTTGATTTCATATCAGCATATTACGTGCAAGACTATGAACCGGATTTTTATCCGAAGGGTGCTAAGGAGCACGATTCTGCCAAAGGTTCCTACACAGTTATCCCTGATATAAAGGGCATTACAAAAACTCATTGGAATAAAGAAATGCTCCAAAAGGAGACTGGTTTCCCTGCCACAGTGATAGGGCCCTCCGTGGACATAGAATTATTTCGGCCTGTCAGGGAGAAAAACTATTTCAAGGCCATTAATAGGGTCATAATTGTTGCCATGGTCAGGCCGCAGACACCAAGACGCGCCCCGGAAATGACTTACAAGGTTCTAAAGACTGTGGCTGAACACTTCCCAAACCAGGCCCAGGTCTACAGTTTTGGTTGCACTGATGAAGAACTGCGTGCATGTGTGGGAGCGCCTTCAGGGCGGGTGACTCATCTGGGCGCTCTTGACCACAAAAACGTGGCCACTGTCCTTGGTGAGTGCGATATATTTTTAGATGCTTCCACCTTCCAGGCCATGGGACTCACCGCATTGGAGGCTATGGCATGCGGATGCGCGGTGGTAGTGCCACAAAACGGTGGAACCATTGATTTCGCTGAGGACAAGGTCAACTCGGTGGTTGTTGACACTACGGATTACGTCTTGATGGTCGATACAGTAGCTGACTTGATCTATAAACAGGGTTATAGGGAACAATTGCAGATAAATGCTATACAGGAAGCGGCTAAATATTTTCCCGAAAAGGCAGCTTTTAATATCCTGAATGAAATTTTTAACCTCCGTGTTGAAAATCCCTACATAGGTGCACAAACCATTAGATGATATGAATATGAATAAGAAGAGTAAAGAGGCAACATTGAAAGAAAACAGGGAAGACATTGTTGCTATGCATAAAGCCTTTAAAACCTGGAACCCTCAAAATGAATCTTTGACGGATATTGAGAAACGTATTCATGACGATATTTCCCTGGACAAGCTCGGGGAGAGAGCTGAAAGGTATTTAAATACCATGGTATACCTTTTTCCCTGGGCACTGCCAACTAAGCACTCGATTATTCTGGAGGTTGGGAGCGGCGTTGGTTATATCCTGGAAGCGGCTCTCAAGCGTTTTAATCCTTCCCGTATTATTGGTTTAGATGTAGCGCCAGCTATGATTGAAAACGCCAAAAAGAGGCTTGAGAGGGATGGTGTGAATGATCCCAGGGTAGAGTTTTTGCTTTATGATGGAATTAACATACCAATTCCGGATAACTCCTTGGATTTTATATATTCTGTGGCATGCATTCAACATATTCCCAAACCGTATGCATATAATTTATTTTTTGAAATGTTGCGAATACTTAAACCAACCGGATTTGCCGCT
>JADFWA010000284.1 GCA_015222855.1 Pseudomonadota bacterium
TCCAGCAGATATTTCCGCTTCGCACCTGCAGTGACACGGAACTCAAATCCAGAAAGAGACCCTGCATAGAATACGAGATAAAGAGATGCACAGCCCCCTGCTGCGGCCTTATTGAAAGTAAAGATTATCATAACCTTGTAAAGGATGCGGCGGTTTTCCTGGAGGGACGGGAAAAGAGACTCATATCCGATCTCAGGTCAAGGATGACCGCAGCCGCGAAGGAGTTAAGATTTGAAGAGGCGGCTGTGACAAGAAACATGATCGCCGCCATCGAGGCAACCCTGGAAAAGCAAAGGATTGTTTCCATGTCATTTACGGACAGGGATGTCTTCGGCCTCTACACGGAAGGGGGGCTGACGCAGATATACGCCATCTTCATCAGAAAAGGAAAGGTTCTCGGCAGGAAGAATTTTCCGCTCTTCAAGATCGGGGATGATTCTAACGAGGTACTTTCATCTCTCCTGAAGCAGTACTATGACGGCGAGGTATTCATACCGGAGGAGATCATAATCCCGGAGGATATCGACGACAAAGAGGTTGTTGAGGAGTGGCTGGCTGAAAAAAGGGGAGCAATGGTGTCAATCGTTGTTCCGAAAAGGGGGCAGAGGAAGGGCCTTCTCGATATGGCAGCGGATAACGCCGAAAACATATTCAATACGGAGAGAAGCGCCGAACATGACAAAGAGGAGGCGCTTGAAATTCTTTTAAGGCAGCTCCATCTGAAAAGACTGCCGAACCGAATTGAGTGCTTCGACATCTCCAATCTGGGTGGCGCGGACGCGGTCGGCTCAATGGTGACATTTGTCAAAGGCTCTCCCCAAAAACCGGACTACAGGCGCTTCAGGATCAAGACCGTCCGGGGCATGGATGACTATGGTATGATGTACGAGGTCTTAAAGAGACGATACAAAGATAAAGAAAATCTCCCCGACCTGATCATGGTTGATGGGGGGAAGGGACAGCTCGGTGTGGCTCTGTCCGTTATAAAGGAACTGGGAATAGAGGGGATAGATGTCATTGGCCTGGCCAAAGAAGCCGGTGACGAAATTCCCGGAAGGGGACGCACTTCACTTCGCAAAGGGGAAGACAAGATGTATATCCCGAAGAGAAAAGACCCCATCTACCTCTCAAGGCATCCAAAAGCCCTTTTCCTGCTTCAAAGAGCGAGAGATGAGGCACACCGTTTCGCCATCTCATACCACCGAAAAGTAAAGGAAAAGAAGGATTTTCACTCTATCCTGGATGGGATACATGGTATCGGCGAATCAAGAAAAAAGGCGCTGCTCACCCACTTCGGGGATATAAATAAGATAAAAAAGGCCTCCATCGAGGAGTTACGGAATGTCCCGGGAATAGGAAAAGATATGGCCGGGCAGATTCATAATTTCTTTCTAAATATTTTGCCGGATTGAAGTGATTCTGCTGAGACTTGCTATAAGAATGATAACACCGCCCTTCAGCCGCTGCGATAATTACCTGTGAATTTGTAACAAAATAGACAGGTTTTGTCAAAATGTTTGCCAGAAAAACGCTTGTAAAACGTTCTATTATTGGGTAATTCCGTATTAGCCCGTTCGGGCCTGCCTGCCGCGTTGCTCGCGGCGCAGGCAGGGAACGGGCCCTTCTGATGCTCTGCGTCGGAATAAAGTATAAACCCCCCCCTCTTTGTCCCCTCCCACCAGGGGAGGGGACAATTTGATCGGGTACTTAGATGAGTTTTCTGACAATTTTACTGATTGCCGTCGGACTGGGGATGGATGCCTTTGCCGTTGCCATATCTGCCGGCGTTGTCCTGCGGGAAATATCCTTTGGACAGATTTTTCGCCTTTCATTTCACTTTGGGCTGTTTCAGTTCCTGATGCCGATTGTCGGGTGGTTTGCCGGTATGACGGTATCCGGTCTCATCACAGGCTATGATCACTGGATCGCTTTTTGTCTTCTGGTCTGTATTGGCGGTAAGATGATCCGTGATTCCTTTAAAAAAGAAGATGAAATTAAAATGGTGGACCCTACCAGAGGGTTTACCCTGATTGTTTTATCCATAGCCACCAGCATTGATGCGCTTGCGGTGGGTCTCAGCCTTGCCTTTTTAAATGTAACTATTCTCTACCCCAGTGTTGTGATAGGCGTTGTTGCCTCCGCTATGACAGTCGCTGGAATGCTCCTTGGAAAAAAATTGGGACAGTTCTTTGACAAAAAGGTGGAAATCCTGGGTGGGCTTATCCTTATCGGCATCGGCATTAAATATCTTATAGAGCATCTTTCCTGCTGAACCCAAGTAAACAACTTGTTGATGTTTTTGGTAACATGCTGTAGATTTGCTGTGGCAAGTGATCGAATCAGGAGGGTTTTCCAATCCACTTAAGGGGTTTATATAATGACTGAGTCTCTAAAAATCACACAATTAATACTACCTTTGGCCTTCCTCATAGGCGGGTTCGTGGCCGGACTGATCTTTGAAAAAATTATACTTACGAAACTTAAAAAAATGGCTGAGAAAACGAAATGGGAAGGTGACGAAATATTGATTGCGGCGCTTCGCGGCAAGACCATCTTCTGGTTCGTCATTGCCGGCATTTACGGAGCCATCCTCAACATGCCGCTAAGCCCAAACATCTTCAATACCCTCAAGAAGATTCTGCTGATAATTGTTGTGGCCTCGATGACCCTGGTTTTGGCAAAAATCGCAGTTGGTTTTGTTGATTCATATACCAGAAGAGTAAAAGGCGTTTCACCTTTAACCTCAATATTCACAAACCTGACAAATATCGTGGTTTTTGTTGTGGGTATGCTGATTATACTCCAAACCCTCGGCATCGCTATTACACCAATGCTTACCGCCCTGGGGGTCGGCGGTCTTGCCGTTGCCCTCGCCCTCCAGGATACGCTTTCTAATCTCTTTTCCGGGCTCCACATCATAGCCTCAAGACAGGTAAGGCCGGGAGATTATGTGGAACTTGATTCAGGTGAAAGGGGTTATGTCACAGATATAGCATGGCGAAATACAACCATAAGGGCGCTTCCAAACAACATGATAATTGTGCCGAATTCCAAGATGGCCTCCGCCATTATTACAAACTACTGTCAACCCGAAAAAGAGATGTCGGTACTCATCCAGGTCGGTGTCAGCTACGACAGCGATCTGGAGCAAGTGGAAAGAATTACCATTGAGGTCGCCAAAGAAGTTATGAGAGAAATTGAAGGGGGCATTTCTGAATTTGAACCCTTTATTCGTTATCATACCTTTGACGATTTCAGTATTAACTTTACCGTGATACTGCGTACCAGGGAGTTCATCAACCAATATATTATCAAACATGAATTTATAAAAAAACTGCATGAACGCTATAAAAAAGAGGATATAGATATTCCGTTCCCCATCAGGACGGTTTATATGCAGGAAGAAAAATAGATGAAAACCGATACAGACAGGTGGCTCGAAGAAGAGGCTGAAGCTGTTTTAAAAGAGGCAGGGATCAGGGAAGGTCAAATTGTATTGGATTTTGGCTGTGGCTCCGGTTATTATACAATTCCCGCCGCGAAGATAGTTGGCGACAGAGGCGGGATATATGCTCTCGATAAGAGCAGGGATTCTTTAAATGAGGTAGCGAAAAGGGCGAAACCGGAGAAACTCAATAACATATTGCTAATAAAGACATCCGGAAAATCGCGAATTCCTCTGGGAGATGAGTCTGTAGATGTTACCCTGCTTTATGATGTTATACATTCCTATTATTTCTCGGCAACTGAGAGGAAGGAATTACTGGCCGAGATTTACAGGATTTCAAAACCCGGCGCTTTAATTTCAGTCTATCCAAGGCACATGAACCTGGAAGATGTTAAGGACGAAATGGAAAAGGCAGATTTTTCCTTTGAAAGAAGGCTTTTTGTGACATTGCTTCACGATAAGGCTCTTACGCGGGATTATTTGTTAAATTTTGGACGAGGCCGGCAATAAGGTCAGAAAGGAGGAAATTGTATGAATTATAGAAATATGACAGCGCCCTGCGGGCTGGATTGTTTCAATTGTCCCATGTATATGGCATCCACCAATGAGGGTCTCAGGGAAAAAATTGCCAAAAACTTAAAAATACCCGTTGAAAAGGCACAATGTAAGGGGTGTCGAAACGAAAACGGAACGATGGGTTTTCTCGGTATGACCGAACCATGTAATGTATACAAATGCACCCAGGAGAAGGGGCTTGAATTTTGTTCGGACTGCCAGGGGTTTCCCTGCGATCATCTCCACCCTTACGCGGATATGGCATCGAAAGTCCCGCATAACACCAAGGTCTTCAATTTATGCCTGATTAAACGAATGGGGCTTGAGAAATGGGCTGAAGAGAAGGCAAAGAGTGTGAAGGATACTTATTTTAAGGGGAAGTTCAGGCTTTGACGGCTTTAGCAATATAATTCTTCGATACCCAAAACATTTTTTCGACGATTATGTAGGGTGGCATTTTATATGCCACCATTTGCGGTCGGGTGTAAAACCCGACCCTACAATCCTTGAATGAAAAGGAAGAACCTTGAGGGTCTTTTGCTATGGAGGTATCCCTAAATCGTGATTTGGAAGGATAAAAAACTCGGCCTTGCCCTGGGAGGCGGGGGTGCCCGGGGGCTTGCTCATATAGGGGTGTTAAGGGTATTTGAGGAGGAGGCAATCCCTATCCATATCCTCGTGGGGTCAAGTATCGGCGCTCTGGTGGGCGGGGCATACGCCAGCGGTATCGGACCTGCCGAGATGGAAAAAAAGATGGATGAATATTTAAACAGCCCCGAGTTTCAGTCCTCGGCCGTCAAGGCTGTAGCTGTAGAGGAAAACCAGGAACGGGAAGAAATGAGTCTGACACAGAAGATTCAGAGTTTTTTTAAGAATCGATTTCTGCTGGCTCAGGCCATGTTCAAACCCGGCATACTCTCCCAAAAAGATTTTCAGTCCATAGTCAATTATTTTATTCCAGATATTCAGATTGAGGAAACTCAAATTCCCTTCCGGGCTGTCGCCACCGACCTGGTGAGCGGCGAACAGATTACCTTTTCCGAAGGCTCTCTGCGCCAGGCGGTAACGGCAAGCTGTGCTGTACCGGGAGCCATAGAACCCCTGAAAGAAGGTGAAATGATTTTATCGGATGGGGGCATTATCTGCCTTGTCCCCAGCACCGTAGCCAGGAAAGAAGGGGCCGATATAGTAA
>JADFWA010000285.1 GCA_015222855.1 Pseudomonadota bacterium
TTGATCGTTTTCTAACCACTGAACCGTGAACCTGAGTAGTTACGATTTTTTCTCGTTCCCATGCTCCAGCGTGGGAATGCATGCCATGTGGGTTCCCACGCTGGAGCATGGGAACCAGGCAACCCGTTTTTCTTTTCTTTCTTTGCGCCTCTGTGCCTTTGGTACTTTGTGCCTCGTAACTACTCATACCTGAGTAGTTACGGAAATTTATTACCTGGCCGACAGATAATCTGTAATAGTCTTCCACCTGCCGTTTATCACCTGACCGATCTTTAACTGATCGGTTCCCTTATGATTGTCGGGAGTGAAAGTAATGGGGGTGGTAATCCCGCCGGTGCTGTAATTACGCAGGCTCTCCAGTCCCTTTCTTATACCCGGACCGGATATATCATCCCCCGCCCTTTTTATCCCCTCCATCATTACCTTCACGGTCGCCCAGCCTTGGACATAGCGGTGAATGTAACCCTCTATTTCAATGCCTTTTCTCGCATTATACTTGCTTATCTCCCATATCCCGGTAATGTTTTCATCAGTGCCTAAAAAAGGAAGGACACCGAAAAATCCCTCAGCCGATTCTCCCGCAAGGGCAACCAATTTCTCATCGACACACCAGTTCAAACCGATAAACCTGGTTTTAAGACCCAGTTTCCTTGCATCCTTAAGAATTACGGAGGCGGCCCATGTGGTCTCCTGGATTATTGCGTAATCGGCCTTCTTTTCCTTAATTCTCAACAGTTGGTCTCTTGCTTCGAAGGCATCCAGGGCAACAATCTCCTCCGCCACGACCTCGATTCCATGAGAGGCGGCATACGCCCTGCCGTCGGCAATCGGTGACCTGCCAAAGGGTGTATCGTTATAGATAAATGCCACACGCGGTTTGCCCGGTTTTCCTTTCCACTGCTCTAAAATAAATTTCAGAGATATCCTGATCTGATCGGAATAGGTCACTCCGACCAGAAAGTTATACGGCGCCTCCTCTATGATCCCCAGCTTTGTCGAATAGGAACCTGACATAAAGGTTATTTTGTCCTTTGCGATTCGAGGGCGCAAAACCTCCGTGTCACCGGTGCCCCACCCCATGATGACATGAACCTTGTCCTCTTCTACCAGTTTTTTGTAAACCTCTTTGGCCCGTGGAATCAGATAACCATAATCCATTTCTATCAATCTTACCTTCCGTCCGTTTATTCCTCCCTGCTCATTGATAAAGTCTATACAGTTTCTGATACCGTCCGCATAGGGAATACTACTCTCATGAGTTGGTCCCGTCAGGGCGAACATCCCCCCAATCCTTATCTCGGAAGGCTCTTCCTTTTTCGCGCAGGCAAAGAATAGAAATACAATCAATATTCCGATCAATATATTCTTTAAGATTCTCACTGTACCCCCCTTTATCAGTTATCGGTTATCCGTTATCCGTTGACGGTGAACGGCATGATATGCCCTATTGAAGCTTGAATATATATCAAATTTTTCGTATAATCCAACAGTAAATACAGCACTTTTGACCGATAAGGTAAATATGAACTCCGACCATCCCGATTACAAAGGACATCGTCAGCGCCTCAAAAAGAGATTTTCCGAATCAGGGCTTGATTCGCTTCACGACTATGAAGTCTTGGAACTGCTTTTGTCCTATGCAATCCCGAGAAGAGACGTCAAGCCGCTGGCAAAGAGGCTGTTGAGGAATTTCGGCAGTCTCAAGGGGCTTCTGGATGCCGAGATAGGTGAAATGGGAAAAGTAGATGGCACAGGCATCCATACGGCCATCCTGATAAAACTTGTAAAGGATCTCGGAACTCTCTATCTAATGGAAAAAGCAAAGGATAAATCACAGATAACATCCACAAATGAGCTGCTCGACTACTGCAGGGCCTCAATGGGTGGCCTGAAGGACGAAAGGTTCAGCGTAATCTACCTGAATGCTCAAAACATGATTATAAATATAGAGACCATACAGGAGGGAATAGTCAATCAGGCGGTTGTTTATCCGAGAAAGGTGCTTGAAAAAGCCCTGAAGCATAAGGCGTCGGCAATAATACTGGTCCACAACCATCCCTCGGGCAACGTGAAGCCCTCAGACGCGGACATCAAGCTGACGAAGGCCATCCAGGAAACCGCCAGGGTGCTTGAAATACTTGTCCACGATCATATTATCATCGGGGAAGACAGGTTCTTCAGCTTTCGGGAAAAGGGGATACTGCCATAGTCAGAGTTCGGAGTTCAGAGTTCAGAGTTCCGAGTTTGGGGTCTCGATCAGAACTATGAACTTTAAACTCTGAACCCGGAACCCTGAACCCTTTCTAAAACGGAATCGGCGTAAAGGTAACCACAAACACAATCAGGGTTATCCAGCCTGTCACTTTCCTTTTTCTGTCCAGGGGTATCTGGTCATAGACAACCGGCGGATGATTGAGGCCCATAAAATAGAGAAGGACAGCCCATACCAGCCACCCGCTCCAGCCTGCAATCCCCAGCACCAGGAGAATAACCATCATAACCCTAGCCACGTTCCTTTGCCTGAAGCCGAATACCGCGTATGCTATATGGCCTCCATCCAGCTGTCCTACAGGAATAAGATTCAACGAGGTAACCAGCAGTCCTATCCAGCCGGAAAAGGCTATCGGATGAAGAACGAGGCTTGTATTCTCAGGCATGAAACCATGAACGATCCAGTTTATGAAAGAGAAAAGGATAGACGTGCCAAGATGTATCCCGGGCCCCGCTGCTTCAGGCACTACTTCTGAGAGGGCCAGACCAACAAAAAGGACAGGAATAGCCACAATGATTCCGGCAAGTGGCCCCGCCGCCCCTATATCAAGAAGCACCCTTCTATCCATTATCGGCGATTTCATCTTTATAAATGCCCCGAAGGTTCCTATAAATGAGGGTGCCGGAATGAAATATGGGAGGGTTACGTCTACACGATGCCTTTTGGACATGAAATAGTGACCGAATTCATGGCATCCCAATATTAAAAGCAGTGTAAAGGAAAATGGTATCCCCTTCCACAGATGCCAGGGATGATCGAGCGGATTTATCCCCTGCTGCAGGGTGCCTGCAACGAGGGTGGAGAGAAGTGTGATAACAAAAAGAATCAGATTGACAGGTGGAATCTTCATAACAAACCAGAACGTTAACAAAAAAAGGGGTCATAATTCATGACCCCTCATTATATTTCCCTTTAAAAATTTACACTACTTTTTAGAATTAACGCTCTCCCGAAGCTCTTTGCCTACTTTAAAAAAGGGCAGTCTCTTTGCGGCTACCTCAATATTGCTCCCTGTTTTAGGGTTCCTTCCCATATAAGAATCATACTTTCTCGCGACAAAACTCCCAAAACCTCTGATCTCTATTCTTCCCTTGTTTTTCAGCTCATCGGTAAAACTTTTGAAAATCAAATTGACAACATCTGTAGCTTTCTTTTCCGTCAGGTTTTCTCTTTTACTCAAGGCTTCAATCAATCCGGATTTATTCATAATACCCCCTTTAAACAAATCAAGAACAACTTAGTCCTCAATATTATTCATTATAATATGAAAGTCAAGATAATTTTGACAGAATTTCAATCATTTCGAAAGAGACAATAATCTTTCAACCTCCCTTTTCCGCAAATGTCTGTACTCACCGGTTTTCAGATCATCAAGCTGGATGTCCGAAACGGCAACCCTTATAAGCCTTACGACAGAATAACCCATCGACTCAAAGACTCTTCTGATAATTCTGTTTCTCCCCTCAAAGATGGTCAACTGGAACCAGCAGCTTTTCCTGTTTATCTTTTCAAGTTCAATAACGGAAGGCACAAACCTTCCATCATCGAGTTCCACCCCCTTCTCGATGGCACGAATCTCTCCTCTCGTGAGGTTTCCTTTCACCTTAACCCTGTAAGTCTTCGGAATGACAAACTTCGGATGCGCAATCCTGTGTGCAAAGCTGCCGTCATTTGTCATCAACAGCAGTCCTTCCGAATCATAATCAAGCCTCCCCACGGGGAATATCCTCTCGGAGACACCCCGGAGCAGATCGGTAACAATCGGTCTTCCCTGAGGATCATTGAGGGAAGTAATATATCCGGGCGGTTTATTCAACATCAGGTATACTTTTGATATCTCCGCGGATATTAATTTCCCATCTACCCGTATCTCATCTTTTTGAACATCCGCCTTAGTCCCCGGCTGCGTTACCACTCTCCGTTTCACGCTCACCTTGCCTTCACTGATGAGCTTTTCGGCCTCGCGCCTGGAGGCGATACCGGCAGCGGCAATTATTTTTTGAAGACGTTCCTGCATGGTAAATTCCAGTTCTATTTGTTCAATATTATATATTTTCTCTGCGCCCTCAGCGTTCTCTGCGGTGAATTCTTGCTACTTCTCCAATTCCTTCAACTCTCGCAGTGTAGGCAGCTCCGACAGGTCCTTCAGATTGAAAACTTCAAGAAACTTCTTTGTGGTACCATACAGCATAGGCCTGCCTGGCACATCTTTGCGCCCGACCATCCTTGCCAGTTTCTTTTCCAGCAATCCCTTCAGGGACCCGCTGACATCCACACCCCGTATCCTGTCTATCTCCGCCTTCACCACCGGCTGTCTGTACGCAACCACCGCAAGGGTCTCCATGGCGGCGGGGCTAAATGCCATAGGCTTCACCCCCTTTAATTTTTGTATCCAGTCACCAAGGTCATCCCTTGTCCTGAATTGAAATCCTCCCGCAACTTCCACAAGACAAAAGCCGCTTTTTCTCCCCTCATATTCCTTCATAAGATCATAAATGGCTTCTCTGATCTCTTCTCTCTCCACTTCCCCCAGAATCTCCCTGATCTTGTCAATAGTCAGTGGAGAATCCGAAACGAATACGAGAGACTCTATTATTGCTTTTATGTCTTTCATATAAAAAACCTGGCGCAAGGCAAAGGGCAAAGGGCTAAAGGCCCTTTGCCCTTTGCCCTTTGCCTTTTGCCTTTAGCTCATGTCTCCACCGCAAGAAATATCCTGATCACCCCAAAGGAATCCGCCTGATAGGCCCTGATCATCCTTAATTTCATCATTTCCAGGATTGCAAGGAAGGTATATATTACCACTCTACGATTTGTTCCCCTGCCCAATAAATCCGTAAAGGTTATATCTTTCTCCTCGGCAAGCCTTTCCATAATCTCATTTATCCTGTCGGCAAGAGACATCTTCTCGGCATTAATTTCCAGCAGCTCTTCTTCTACGGTAGAAACTATCTTCCGAAAAGCCTCTACAAGTTCGAATACGCTAACCTCCACAAAAGGCTTTTCCCCCTGATCAAGTTCCTCATCAGGAGAATATCCTCCTTTGAAGACATCCCTTTCCAGCAGACTTCTCTTATCCAGATTCAGGGCTGTCTCCTTAAATGTCTGATATTCCAGAAGCTGTCTTACGAGTTCCTCACGCGGATCAATTTCATCTTCTTCTTCACTCTCCTGAACCGGCAGAAGCATCTTTGATTTTATGTGGATCAGGGTAGAAGCCAGTAACAGATATTCCCCGGCAAGATCGAGATTCAGAGATTTCATAATCTCTAAATGCCCCAAATACTGCTCCGTAATAAAAGCTATGGGGATATCATAAATATTGATCTCATTCTTCTTGATGAGATACAGCAAAAGATCCAGAGGACCTTCAAAAATGTCAAGTTTGACTTCGTAACCCATGGATAACTACTCGTTGGTTTTATTAGTTTCATTGGTTCAATTGGTTAACCAACTAAACCAATGAAACCAATTTAACCAATAAACCGGTCATTAGATTCTCACCGCTTCCCTCACCTCTTCCATCGTCATACGGGCAATATTTCCGGCCTTCTTATTTCCCTCAGCAATTATTTCCTCCACTTCCTTCAGGTGACTCCGGTAGTAGTCCTGACGTTCGTGAACCGGCTCCATTTTTTCCGATATTCTGGAAGCAAGGCGCTTCTTGCAGTCAATACAACCTATACCCGCCCTCTTGCATTCCGTTGAAATTTCATCCACTTCACCGGACGGTGAATAAATCTGATGAAATGCAAAGACATTGCACAGCCCTGGTCTACCCCGATCGCTCCTTCGCTTCCTCTGGGGATCGGTAAACATGGCACCAACCTTGCTTTTCAGGACATCCCCCCTGTCGGCAAGATAGATCGAGTTTTCGTAAGATTTGCTCATCTTCCGTCCATCAATACCGAGCAGTTTGGGAACGTTCGTGAGAATGGGTTCGGGAATGGGAAATACCTCTTTATATAAGAAATTGAATCTTCTGGCAATCTCCCTGGTCAGCTCTATATGGGGAAGTTGATCCACGCCTACAGGCACTCCATTGGCTTTATACATGATGATATCCGCGGATTGAAGCACCGGATATCCCAAAAACCCAAAAGTCGAGAGGTCACGATCAGCCAGTTCCGCCTTCATTTCTTTATAGGTCGGATTCCTCTCCAGCCAGGACAGGGGGGTTATCATTGAAAGGATAAGAAAAAGTTCGGCATGCTCCTCTATGCTGGATTGAATAAATATCGTACTCTTTGCCGGATCTAAACCTGTGCTGAACCAGTCAATCACCATATCCGTTATATTTTCCTTTATAAGGCCGGTATTGTTATATTCACTGGTTAACGCGTGCCAGTCGGCAACAAAATAAAAGCAATCGTAATCATCATTATTCTGAAGTTCAATCCAGTTCATAAGCGCCCCATGAAAATTGCCTAAGTGGAGTTTCCCTGTGGGGCGCATCCCACTCAATATCCGTTTTTTTACCACAATACCTCCCATAGTTATTAATTACCAATCACCTGTAAGGTGGTGACTTCGATTTATCTATTGCAAGTTGACTAAATCATAAAATTCGAAAAACGTAAATCGAAAATCGCTATTTATCCGAGTTTCGTTATACAATTTACGATATTCGGATTTCGAATTTATCAAACAAAGGTTTTCACCTGAAGACAAGGATTTTCCTCTCAATTCCCGTATGAGGTACTAAACAGGAAACATGCCCCCAATTTTATCAAGTAAACGTTTCAACTCTTTATTACGCACGGCTTTCGGGTGGATAAGTTCGAGGACACCGAGTTCCTCAAGCCTCTTCAGGACCGGCAGGGGATTTCTTTCCTGAAGGATAAGCTTAAGCTCCGTAGAGATTCGATAACCGGCCAATTCAGCAAAAACATTCATCGTGACAGTATCTTTGATAAGTTTTTCAGTTGACCTTACCGTTTTAAAACCGAACCTCTGTTCAAATCTTACAGCCCTGAACACCCTGGTTGGGTCATCAATGAAACTCAAATCGTGCAAGACTTTTATCAATTTCCTCTTTATATCTCTTTCCGCATTGTAAAAGTCCATGAGTTCCCCGAAATGTCCGGGGTTTAAGCTGATTGCAAGCGTGTTTATCGTAAAATCCCGCCGGTACATATCATCCCTGATCGAACCCGGCAAGACCTTCGGAAGCGCGGCAGGATGCTCATAAGTCTCGGTCCTTGCCGTTGCAACATCCAGCTTGAAGCCATCAGAAAACGTTAGAACCGCCGTGCCGAATTTTTTATAGTAACGTACATCGGCGTTATGTTCTCGCGCCAACTCTCCGGCAAATCTTATTCCCTCTCCCTCGATAACCAGATCAATATCAAAATTTTCATGGTTCAGGATAAGGTCTCTTACCATGCCACCCACCACAAAGGCCCTGAAACCCATCCCTTCGGCACATCTCCCCGCCGACTCTAAAAGTCCTGTTATATTCTCCGGCAGTTTCTGTACCAGTATGCCCTTAATGTTTTTCATCTTCTGGCCTAAAACATTGTCCCCATAAACTATCATGGCCTACGCCACAACGAAGACGCAAGGCACAGGGCAAAAA
>JADFWA010000286.1 GCA_015222855.1 Pseudomonadota bacterium
AGAAGAGTATAAAAAATTCGGCACGACAGATGTCCTTATGCTCCTAGCCATCCTGTTATGGGCGGTAAATTTTTCATTCGTAAAAATAGCGCTCAGAGAGTTATCCCCACTCGGTTTCAACGGTATCCGATTGCTATTCGCTTCTGTAGTGCTTTTCCTTATTCTTGTTCTAAGCGGTGAGAGCTTTAAGGTGGATAAAAAAACCTTCTGGAAGCTAGTATTCCTCGGCCTCATCGGCAACACCTCTTACCAGATGTTATTCATCCACGGCATAAACCTGACGACGGCTTCCAATTCGGCCATCATCATCGCCATGACTCCGGTATTCATCGCTCTTTTGAGCACTCTGATGAAACATGAGAGAGTTCACCCCGCAGCATGGGCGGGAATCCTTTTCTCCTTTGTTGGCTTCTATCTGGTAATCGCCAGCCGCTTCGGGAGCATTCAGTTCTCCTCTTTAAGCGTGAGGGGCGACCTGTTGATCTTCTTTGGAAATATTTGTTGGGCTATATACACTGTGTTTTCCAAACCGTTGCTCGAGCGCATGTCTCCTTTGAAGCTAACAACTCTGACTATGGCTTCCGGAACCTTTTTCTTTCTCCCCTTCTGTATCAAAGATATCGCTAGTATCCCCTACAGCACCGTTTCCCTCAAAGCTTGGGCTTCGCTCCTTTTCTCGGGTTTGTTTGCCCTCGTCATCTGCTATGTGATCTGGTATGCGTCCGTGCAGCGTGTGGGAAACACCAAAACCGCGATCTACGACTATCTGATCCCTGTCTTTACAGTGATTTTTGCTTATTTCATCATCGATGAGAGGATCACTGGCCATCAGGCTGTGGGTGCGCTCATCATCTTTCTCGGTGTTTATATGGCTCGGATCGGGTATAAGAGGTTTATTAACCTGAATTATTCATAAAAAATGTCGATATATCTTATAACCTGGATTATTCACGAGTTGAGTGGTAGGTCGGGTCGGGTGCTGCAGCGGCAAGGCTTCTACAACAATAAACGCTTCGCGAACTTTTCCTTAAAAATATCTTTTAGGAAACCAATTCTTAGAAGAACACCTGTCCCTGGATGACTGCAGTTTTTGTCCACTCATCAGCCCCTTCCAGGTTTTCAGTTCCGAACTGAAACTTGATGTTGGCACTGTGACCATGGATCCACCAGTTTATGCCGCCTAGAATTGCCTTACGCTTGCCTGCATCGCCTTCATTTGGCGAATACCATTCAAATGCAATAAGGGGTTCAATTTTGTTGATTCGGTATCCAAAGTCAGCACATAAACCGCTTCCCTTTGGAACCATGCCTCCAGCACCAAAACTGAAAAAATTCAGCGTACCTACAATACCATTTTTCCCCATAGGAATATCGGCAAAGGCATCAAAGACAAAGGCAGAGTAGAGTTCATCTCCATTGTCACCGCCCACCCCGGGCTGGATGTCAAAACTTACACCAAATGAGAGGACCTTCTTTTGGCCCAGATAAGTGCCTGCCCAAAAGAAGCCAGGCTCTGGATCAAAGAC
>JADFWA010000287.1 GCA_015222855.1 Pseudomonadota bacterium
AAACCGTTTCCACAGTTTAGGACATTTGGACATTAGATATTCGGATTTGTTTCGGATTTCGATATTCGAATTTCGAGTTTATTTAAATAAAGAGGAGGAACAATGATAATAGAAAAGACAGGAAAAATATGCGATGGTCTTTATTCGATAGGCCACCCCGACCTTCCGGCCTTTCTTTTAATGGGTGAGACCCCTGCCCTCTTTGACGCGGGGATGACCTTCATCGGCCCTCTCTATTTTGAGGAATTAAAGAAATACCTTGGAGATGTGAACAGGCTTGGTTACAACTTCCTTACCCATTCACATTTTGACCATTGCGGGGCAGCCCCTTTTCTTAAAAGAAATATAAAAGGGCTGAAGGTCGGAACAAGCAAGCTGGCGGCGGATATCCTGAAAAGGCCCAATGCAATCAAATTAATACAGAGCCTGAACAGGGATTATGAAGAGAAGTTTAAACATGTATCAGGTAATGAAGATATCTCCTTCGATTCCCTGGAGATTGACATAACGCTTGAAGATGGTGATGAATTTGACATTGGTGGCGGCTGGAAGGTAGAGGTTATCGCTACACCAGGACACACAAGGGATTCCGTTTCTTATTATATTCCCAGGCTGAAGGGCCTCATCACCGGAGAGGCGGTGGGGGTTTATGACAGCAATTTTAATATCCACCCGGAGTTTTTATCAAGCTACAACGATTACCTGACATCACTTGAAAAACTCGCCGCACTGGAGGTAAATGTCCTGATGATGGCTCATCACTATATACTAACCGAAGAAGATGCCAGGGGATATATCGCAAAATCCATTGAGAAAACAAAAGCATTCAGAAAAAGGATAGAGGATTATCTTGATAAGTTCAATGGCGAGCAGGAAGCGGTCGTCAAGAAGATATTCAAGGAGGACTACGAGGATACACAGGCGGTCAAACAGGATGAAAGACCCTTTCTTATCAATCTCAATGCAAAGGTGAAGGCCGTTGCCGAGGGAAAATGATCGGAATTCGTAATACGTAAAACGTTATCCGAATAGTTTCCTCTCCCTGCCACCCACGATTTTCGATATTCGATTTCCGATTTTATCAAACTAAAGGAGGCAGGACAATAAATTTTACTATTGCCAAAATAAGTATAATCCCTTATAAGGGGTCTGCGTTCACTATTAAAGAAACACTTGAAAGGAGCTTGTAAGCATGAATATTCTTATTTTTGGACCCAATGGAAGCGGTAAAGGCACTCAGGGTGCTATTGTTCAAAAAAAATATGAGGTGCCACACGTGGAGACAGGAGTGATCTTCAGACAAAACATCTCTCAGGGTACAGAGCTGGGAATGAAGGCGAAGGGATATATCGACAAGGGGGATCTGGTCCCTGATGAGATTACCGTCCCCATGATCCTGAACCGTCTGAAGGAAGATGACTGTGAGAAAGGCTGGCTCCTGGACGGCTTCCCGAGGAATTTGGCCCAGGCAGAGGCGTTATATGATGCCCTGCAGAAAGAAAATATAGAGCTAA
This sequence comes from Pseudomonadota bacterium, assembly GCA_015222855.1. GTDB lineage: Bacteria > Desulfobacterota > Syntrophia > Syntrophales > JADFWA01 > JADFWA01. The sequence goes on from JADFWA010000287.1 coordinate 1,515, forward strand.
ACTACGTGATTGAGATCGTCCTTGACAGGGAGACGTCAAAAAAACGAATCATGGGAAGAAGGCTCTGCGTAAACGATAACAACCATCCCAATAATATCTATATAGACGCTATTAAGCCGGCTGAAAAGGATGGAAAGTTTGTATGCAGGGTTTGCGGTGGTGAACTTACCGCTCGTGACGATGACCAGGATGAGACCGCGATCGACAAGAGACACAATATTTACTACGATACCGAAACAGGAACCACGGCCGGGGTCAATTACTTCAAGGAGAGGGTTAGCATTATCGAAGTGGACGGTTTGCCTGGAGTCAAAGAGGTTTCTGAAGATCTGCTTGGTAAATTGAAGTAGAGTAAATTAAGAGGCGCATAGCCATCGAATATAACAAAAAGCCTTCCTGAAATACTGGAGGGCTTTTTTATCGGTAATAAGTAACTCTTCGCCACAAAGGCACGAAGTCACTAAGATTATAATATTTCCCTTTGTGCCTTGGTGACTTAGTGGCTAAATATTATGAAAAACATACGCAACTTCAGCATAATCGCACACATTGATCACGGTAAATCCACCCTTGCCGACCGGTTGATCCAGTATACCGGTGTGATTGACGACCGGGATTTCAAGGATCAGGTTCTGGACAGCATGGATATCGAGCGTGAGCGGGGGATAACCATAAAGAGTCAGGCAATTACCCTTCCCTACCATGCCAGGGATGGAAAAGAATACATGCTCAATCTGATTGACACTCCCGGACATGTTGACTTTTCTTATGAGGTTTCCCGTTCCCTCGCCTCCTGCGAGGGCGTCCTTCTCCTGATTGATGCCGCTCAGGGCGTGCAGGCACAGACCGTCGCCAATCTCTATCTGGCCATGGAAAATGACCTGGAGATTATTCCTGTCATCAATAAGATTGACCTTCCCTCGGCGGATGTGGAACGGGCCACTGAACAGATAGATTCCGAGTTGGGACTGGATGCCTACGACTGCCTTACATGTTCGGCCAAAGAGGGAATCGGTATCGAAGATATTCTGGAGGCAATTGTCCGGAAAATTCCACCCCCCAAGGGTAACCCGGAGACGCCACTGGCCGCCCTCATCTTTGATGCCCAGTACGATCCCTTTCGCGGTACTGTGATCCATTGCCGCATCTTTAACGGTACCGTTAAAAGCGGTGATATCATCAAACTTATGTCCAACAATGCCACCTATAAGGTTGAAGAGGTCGGACGTTTTTCACTTACCAGGGAAAAACAGGAGCGGCTTTCCGCGGGCGAAGTCGGATATATAATTGCCGGTGTAAAAACAGTCTCGGATGTACATAATGGAGATACGATCACCCATGACGGAAAACCTTGCGACAAACCCCTGCTGGGTTTCAGGGAGATCAAACCGGTCGTATTTGCCTCCATATATCCGATAGCTTCGGATGACTATGAAGACCTGTCAGTCGCCCTGGAGAAATACAAACTAAACGATGCGTC
>JADFWA010000288.1 GCA_015222855.1 Pseudomonadota bacterium
AAACCGTTTCCACAGTTTAGGACATTTGGACATTAGATATTCGGATTTGTTTCGGATTTCGATATTCGAATTTCGAGTTTATTAAACTAAAGTCTTTGCCTAAATGCGAGGCTTTTCTCCCATTCCCCGAACGGGACAATAAAAAACCACGAAAGTCAAGAGGGTGGAGGATTGAAGATGTACTGGGAAAAAGAAGTTGAAACAATGTCACAAGACAGGCTGGAGGCACTTCAGCTTACGAGACTGAAGGAAACCCTGAAGAGGGCGAAGGAATCCCCCTATTATGAAAAAGTGTTCGATGAAATCGGTTTTGACCCCGACAAGGTCGATTCTCTCAAGGACATGGAAAACATCCCGTTCACCACCAAGGAGGACCTCAGGGAACACTGGCCTTACGGATTTCTGGCGGTCTCCAGAGATGAATTGGTCAGAATGCATTCATCCTCCGGAACCACCGGCAGGGCAACGGTAGTATTTCATACCGCAAAAGATATAGAGGGATGGACCAACCTCGTAGCACGCTCCATGTACATGACCGGTATGAGAAAAACCGATGTCTTTCAGAATATGATGACCTACGGTCTCTTCACCGGCGGCCTCGGCTTCCATTACGGCGCGGAGAAAATCGGGGCATTGGTTATACCCGCCGGGGCTGGAAACAGCAAGCGGCAGATACAGCTTATGCGGGATTTCGGCACGACGGCTGTTCATATTATACCAAGTTACGCGTTCCATCTTTCAGATGTTTTTAAAGAGGTTAACCTCGATCCTGAAAGAGACATAAAGGTCAGGATCGCCTTCCTCGGGGCCGAACCCCACTCCGAAAAGATGAGAGAAAAAATTGAGGAAATCTACGGATTCAAGGCTTACAACTCCTATGGCCTCTCAGAGATGAACGGCCCCGGTGTGGCCTTTGAATGTGCGTGCCAGGATGGAATGCACATATGGGAAGACAACTTTCTCGTAGAGATCATCGACCCGGATACTCTGAAACCGGTTCCCGACGGTGAGGAGGGGGAACTTGTTCTGACGACACTTGTAAGAGAGGGTATGCCGCTTCTGAGATACAGGACAAAGGACTTGACCAGGATAATCCCCGGCCCCTGCGAATGCGGCAGGACTCACAAGAGAATCGGGAGAATAAAGGGGAGAACCGATGATATGATGATCCTGAAAGGGGTAAATATTTTTCCTGTCCAGATAGAGAAAAAACTCATGGAGATACCGGGCGTCGGAACCAACTTCCTGATTGTCCTGGAGAAGGAAGGATTCAATGACAAGATGATCGTCAAGGTTGAAGTGCAAAAGGAGTTCTTCTCAGGAAACTTGATGCAGCTTGAAACCCTGAGACACCACATCGCTGAGGAACTCAAAGGCGATATCCTTATAACTCCCAAGGTGGAGCTGGTTGAGGCCGGCGGTCTCCCGAAGAGTGAAGGGAAGGCGGTGCGGGTTATAGACAACAGAAAAGATTGACGGTATCATAAAATCCTTATAAAATGTGAAGATAGGTTTCTTTAGCGCTCAAAACGTGTTTCTTACAACTTTGTAGGGTGGCATTTCACATGCCACCGCATGTGGTCGGGTATAAAACCCGACCCTACAATTAAAAAACTCTCTCTTAGAACACAAAACAATTGAATTTCAGGAGTAAATAATATGACGGCCTATCAACTTTCGATATTTGCAGAAAACAAACCCGGAAGGCTGGCAAAGGTTACCGGATTGCTCGCAAAGGAAAAGATAAACATAAGAGCCACAACAATAGCCACATCCGGTGATTTCGGGGTTATCAATCTACTGGTGGATGATCCGAAGCGGGCTCATAAAGTTTTATCAAAAGAGGGTTTGACTGTTTCCCTGAAGGAGGTTATTGCCGTTGTTATTGACGACAAACCGGGCGGACTGGACAATCTGATCCAGGTACTTACAAAAGAGAACATCAATATTGAAAATGCCTACGGTTTTGTTATAGAAAGCTGGAAGAATGCGGTATTCGTCGTTGAAGTAGATCGGTTGGAAAAGACTCAGGAAATACTCAAAAAGAACGGGTTCGAAACGCTGGATACCGAATCTCTCTCCGCAATAGAACCTTTTCATTATATAAAATATTAGCGACTATTTAGCCACAAAGTCACCAAGGCACAAAGTGTATTTATATTTTCCCATAATCTCCGGAAAATTTTATTAATCAAATGCTTGCCTGTACCTTGGCAGACAGCTCTCTGGTTGTCATAAATTATGGTATGATTTTAGTGACTTTGTGTCTTAGTGGCTGAATATTTACAAATATTAAAAGGAAAGACATGGCTCACGAAGACGCGGGACATTATGCCGCAAAACATCCACCTGACAAGAAACTCAATCAAGATATTGCCGGGGCTGTAAAACTGAGGGTGTCAAATGGAAAGATATCATGTGCTTCCGGCCATAAAATTGCCGGCGATTTACATATTACGCCGGCCGAGGTCGGTATTACCATCGACCTTCTGGAAATGCGCATAAACAAATGTCAGTTGGGACTGTACGGATACGCTCCCGAGAAGAGAATCGTCAAGCCAGCTGAAACTGTATCTCCTGAACTGGAGAGGGCCATCCTGAAAGCATTGGCGAATAACCGACTTCCATGTGCGGCTGCCTGGGAGATAGCGAGAAAGCTCGACATTACCAAAATGAAAGTCTCATCGGCATGTGAAGCGTTAAAGATCAAAATATCCGCCTGCCAGTTGGGGGCATTTTAAGTTTTCTCTTCAAATCTTGCCAAGGTAAACAGCATATCGGCCAGTCTGTTGAGGTACTTATTTATCTCATCGTTGTTGATTACCTCCTCCTTCCTCAGCCTTGCCGCCTTTCTCTCCGCCCTTCTTATGATCGTCCTTGCCACATCTATCTGGGCGGATACGACACTTTCCCCTGGATAGATGAATACTTTCGGCAATTCGACATCCTTTTGAAGTTCATCTATGATCCCCTCCAGGCGGGTGACATCCACCTCACCTATCCTTTGGGTAAGCTTGTCGAGATCCTCAGGCAAACTGGAAATCTCTGCCCCCATGACAAGCAAATCCTTCTGCACGTCGAGTATGATCTCTTTTATCTTCCGGTTTTCTGTCATGGCCCTGGCCACACCAAGGGCTGAACTCGCCTCGTCGAGCGTCCCGTATGTGTCCGGTCTCGGATCATACTTTGGTATCCGCTGTCCGCCGAGCATGCTTGTTTCTCCCTTATCCCCTCTTTTGGAAAACTTCATCCTTTTCTCCTTTCGATATATCTTGTGATAATTCTTACTATCGCCTCGACATTTCTGCGAGCATGCCACAATATTTTTTCCATGGTCAATTCTTTCTCTTGAAGACCATGACCATAATTATCCACGGAGCACAACGCCGCATAGGACATATCCAGCTCTTCCGCGATCACCGCCTCGCTTGCCATGGTCATCCCAACCAGATCAGCAAACATGGAAATCATCCTGATCTCAGCCTTTGTCTCAAGTCTCGGCCCCGAAGTCTGCCAGTAGACCCCTCCATTTACCACATCAATCCCGCAGTCATGAGCCGCTTCAAGCCATTTCTGCCTCACCTCTTCACTCAAAACCGGTGTGATATGAACGGGTTTTGTACTGAAGATGGTTGGTCCTCCGGAAAGCTTAATGAAGTCATCCGGCACCACAAGCATTCCGGGTTTCAAACGCATCTTCAGTGAACCGGTGGAATTGATACCGACGACCTCTTCAACTCCCAGGTCTTTCAATGCCTGCATGTTGGCCTGATGATTGACCAAATGAGGAAGAATATGTTTTTTGATGTCCTTGCCGTGCCTCGGTATAAAGGCGACTGTATTGGAGACGAAGACAATGGCCTTGCCAAATTCATTTTCCACCAGCTTTTCTTCCAGATTTGCAAAAACACCCTTTCCATGCAGAAAAATAGTGCCGGATATGATGCCCAAAGGTTTCATTTTATCTTCCTCATTTAATAGTTTCGGGGAAACTTGTACCAGATTCCGTTTTTCCTGTCAAAAGACTTGTGATTTAGCGTTTGACATTATCCGATATAATAACTATATTGCACCTTGCAATTCCTTACAAGGAGACAAAAAAATGA
>JADFWA010000289.1 GCA_015222855.1 Pseudomonadota bacterium
CCTTTACCCCTCCCATCAAGGGAGGGAAATATTATTGCGTCCTTGCTATTCTCCCTGATGGGAGGTAATGGCATCGAGGGCCTGTTTGATATGATCAATAAATATATCAACGATGAACGGATAATACCCCAGTCCCTTATCAACGGCTCGTACTTCAATCCCCTCCCTTTCAAACCTGCTTTTCCATGAATCTTCACTGTCTCCAATCAAGTCTTCCTTAAAATGAACACCAGCCACAATCATAAAAGGCACAAGGAGAACACTCTTTATTCCCCTTCCTTTGACCGCTTGAACAATCCGATCGCAGGAATTTTCGCCTTCAACCACCCCCACATAAATGTTTGAACCATATTCCTTTTGGAGCAGGTATTCAAGGGCGATATAGGATGACCAGACGGGATGTTCCGTTCCATGTCCCACAAGGACAACAGCCTCATCATTGCCAGGTGTAGAAAAGATATTGCCGATTCCCGTGATGAGTGCGGAATAGTCTGCAAGAGATGACAGCAGGGGAAGACCAATGGATGTTCTGATTCGGCATTGCTTTGTCTCATTTATCAGGCGGTGGAATTCAGTGCCGCAGAGCACATGCAGGGATTGAACTACCGCCTGATTGTATCCTTCATCCTCCAACTCCGTGAGAACTTCCTTTGTGCTTTTTAATTCAATTTTCTGCTTTTTCTTTACCAGATTCCTCACCATCTTGGACGTGTAGGACCATTTAATCTCATGGTCAGAAAAACTTTCCCTGATCTTCGCATCCATATAATCATAAGTATCTACCGCCTTTGTGGTGGTACCGAAAGCTGTTATAACAATAGGTGTTTTCATTCTGGTTGCACATCTCCTTTTCAAAACTCATAACTGAGTCCTGTCCACCACGTCAATGGTGGCGCAGGGTAGCCGTCTCCATATAAGTAATCTTTATCGAAGAGATTTTCAATCTTCATAAACAACCTTATCCTGTTCCAATAATAATCCGCACGAAGATCGGCAATGAAATACCCGGATACAGATTCCTTATTGTCTGAGCGAGAATATTGTTTTGAAACGTATTTTGTGTTCAAATCCAAAGTTAAATCGGCAAGGGGTTTGTATCGAATGTCAAATCTCACCTTGTGCTCCGGTTTACATGGAAGCCGGTTGCCCGTGCGATCGTCCTTAGCCGACAGATAGGTATAAGAAGGTTTCATCTCGACAGAATCACACGGTTTCCACTTACAGGAGATCTCCGTTCCTTTGAGTGTTACCTTCCCGAAATTTTCGTACTTTCCGATGCCGCTTTCTCCACGCACATAAGTTATGCGGTCCTTTATCCTGTTGTAAAAAAGAGTGACACTCCCCTCAATTTTTTTAATTGGGTGATATGAAAAGGTGATACTGTAATTCATAGCCTTTTCCATTCCCAGATCGGGATTTGGTGAAGTTGTGCTGCTTTCGTAATACCTCTGAAGAAACGTGGGAGTATTATTGGTTTTTACAACAGCAGTTTGAATGGTAAAATCGTCCCGATCAAAACTCAGTTTAATCTCAGGGTTGAATACATTCCGAAATTCAGAGTAAAGATTACAGCGCGCCCCACCGCTCAAAGTAAGGGGAAGGGCTTTAAAGTGATGATCTTTCGCAAGATAGATCCCACATTTCTTTTCCTGTTTTGTACTAACTTTATTTCCACTTACCTCAGCGATCTCAAAATTTATTCCCGTGCCGATCCCCCAAAATTTTCGCTTTAAATCCTCCATCAATGACCAACTGTTCAAGATGGTCTCTAATCCGCTATCCGGGTTTCTGCTTTCTCTTCTGAAGCGGCTGAAGTGTGTGCCGCTCTTTAAGCCCCTGATCCTGGAGATGAGAGAGGAACCGAAAGTCTCACTTTCAAACCTCGATCTCGGGGTCGGGTAAGCAGGCAGGCCGGGTCTCCCACTGTCTTCACTGGCAAAATCCAATGACAGATCGAATGAATGCTCTTTTGATGGCGAATAACTGATCTTTGTTCCTGCCCTTCTTTTGTCCTTATCGCCATTATCCCTGTAACCACCTTTCTTATACCAGCCTGCAGAAAATCCGACCCCGAAGGGTTCAATATCCCTCCTGTAATTTATGCTGCAACTCCTTGTGTCGAAGTTCCCGCCAAAGGCCTCGATGTTACCC
>JADFWA010000290.1 GCA_015222855.1 Pseudomonadota bacterium
CAAAACAACCTGGCTCAACCAGTTCTTATGATCCCCTATGAGGAAAAGGAGATCTGGATGGCATTGCAGAAAGTTCTGGACCGCTTCCTCAGTTACATCAGTTCGGTTGATGAGCTGCTCGAAATCTCGGAGTATGGAGGCAGACGCAAAGCCTCGCAAACTTAGTGAGGTTCGAAAGACATGCCTCGCGGAGCTTCCGCCAGCAGATATTGTCGTAGCGGGCCAAACGTCAACTGGCTCAACTACAACCCTGTTTTCCCTGAGAGTCAGAGCTAAACAAGACGGGTATTGGTGTTCCTTGCCGTGCGCCTGTCCACACTTTCTTAAATACGGAAGAAGCCAATCCGAAGGTTTGCTGTGAGTCACATGCCTAACCGCTTGGGATGCGTTTGTCCATTGTCCTTCAAAGGAAGCTGCGTACAGCTCGCCGACCAGCTTTCCGTGCTCGCGCTCATTGCCGTCCCCAAGGAACATAGCGGCTATCCAGTGGTAGTCCCGTATTTCGTCATCACCGGCCAAGCGTTGTGTATCAGCGATAGTGGTGGACCAAAAACCTTCTACATCCTTTGCATACATTCGTCGGTTGATATGGAGCATACCATCGGTATACCCAAAGAAAGGAAGCGCTTGTTCACCGAGCACCTCCTCGACAAAGAGCCGGGCACCGGGCATTCGAGGATTAAGCAAAGCAGCGTATAGAATGGATACTGTCCAAGCGAGATTCACGTCCGGATCGGCAGTGAGCAGGTGGCGGAGTGTCTCCAGGAATGCATGGCCAGACCAATGAAGCGATGGGAGGGTCTGCGCCTTTGTCAAACAACTCAATTGAGCCTCAAAAATGTGATCCCTAGGCATCCCTAAACCTCTGATGTATGATGGTAAATGCCCAACGAACTGCTCACTTGACGCAGACGATTACCGAAAAACTTTCAAAGCAGCTACGAACTTCTGTAAAACTGCAAGTATATAAAAGCGGCACGGCTTCTGCGGTCAAGTGCAGCAGATGGTTCGGCTCAAATTTTCATCAAAAGCTAATTATTTTTGCTCATTAGATTCTTTTATAAGCCTTTCTTTCCAATCTTTCCGTATTATACCCCAGTTATCATCAGGCAATGGGTCCAAATGTGTTTCCATTCTATATCGTCCAGATATAATAGGAACGCCTGGCCCACCGGATGTCGCAGATAAACGATTCGTTAAATGTGCGAGTATCCAATAAAGTGGGTGAGTTTCCTCACGGTAGGCAATAATCCATGGAAACGGGATGGCATCTTCCTTTATTAAAAACCCATCGTTCTTAATTATAACAGCACCTGGAAAGGCTATTACCGATGGAAATGACTCCAAATCCATATCTAAATCCAGCGACACTTCAAGAATTTTGTTCGCCAGTTTTCGATCTATGGCTTTAAAATCACTAGAAAATGAATAGACATAAGTTGAAGGATAAACAACATCTTTCCAGGGGAATAATTTATTTACATCTTCTTCTGACAAATATTCTTTTTCTTTTTGTTGATCGTCACGTGGATCTGGAACACTGACCATAAATCCAAGTGATGAAATGGTCTTTAAATTTTTAACTGCGTCGGTAAGTGTAGCTTTGTTAAATGAAGACTTAATTTCAATGGCTGCAAGTACAGCTTCAACAGGGTAAACAGACACTTCTTTAGATAATGGGATTCTCAGAGTGTCTCCCCTTGCAATTATGACATCAGTTTGTTTAGACATGGAACCATTGGAATCAATTATTTGGCCACTCCCAACATCTACAGTTTTGGGAAGATATTTTACTAAGGTTTCGCGAAAAAGCCCTTCACGTGCATCACCGATTAAACCTTTGTGGCTAGCAAGTGATCCCATTTCTGAAAGCTTCCAAATGGATTCCTCAACAGATGTTGACCATTTTCGAATTATACCCATTTTTTTCCTTGTATTGTTAGCCGAACGTAAAGCTCTGTGAATCGAACCCGAATGATATTAACATGCTAAAAGACAGTTTGAATACAAAAAAATATTGTAACCCCAA
>JADFWA010000291.1 GCA_015222855.1 Pseudomonadota bacterium
CCCCACTCCTCTCTCAGACCATGATAGAATCAATAAAAATGCCAAAACCGCAACAGATATTATCCTGACAGATTCCTTCATGATTCATTTTACCCACTCACAGTCAACTACCAACCGCCTGTAAGGCAGTGGCTTCAACTTGTTCCGCCCAGGCAGCTAAGGCAACTAAGATCACAAATTTCGAAGCACGAAATCCGAAATACGAAACAATATCGAATGACAAAAAACCAAAATTTCAAAACGATAAGGAATCATAGTTTCTTCCTTAATATAGCCGTTAAGTTCCTCTCACAGTTTTGAACATTTGATATTCGGATTTGTTTCGGATTTCGACATTCGAATTTCGAATTTATCAAACCTAATTCTTTGTCCAAAGGCAAGGGTTTTCTCCAAATCCCCGAGAGGGATAATAGCCTCTAACTTTCTTCCGTTACGCTCTCTTTTCTAGGTTCACCACCCATCTGGCAATCCCCTTCAAACACTGCTCCTTCCTGTATGACAAAGACATTCGTATTCACATTTCCGAAAAGCCTCCCCGTAGAATGAATTTCCACCCTTTCCCTGGCCTCGGTACTTCCGCGAACGTCACCGCTCACCAACAGATTATCGACCACGATATTCGCCTCAACATTTGCGCCTTCCCCAACGACCAATGTTCCACCACCCAGTATCTCACCCTTAAAATCACCATCTACCCTGACAGCGCCGTCGAACATTAGCTTTCCATCAAACTCCGTCCCTTTCCCAAGAAATGCCTTTACCTCATTTTCGCTTTTTCTGTTACTCATTTCAAAATCTCCTTTTACCTTTGTAACTATGCAGCCACAAAGTCACCAAGACACAAAGTGTAGAAATTAATTATATTCCCCCATAATCTCCGGAAAATTTTATTAATCAAATGCCTCCTGTTATCATAAATTATGATATGATTTTAGTGACTTCGTGTCTTGGTGGCTGAATAGTTACTTACCTTTTATCATCAGCCATCACGGTTGAAGGACAAACCTTCGCATACTAACATTCATCAGCAACCCGATGCCTGCCATCAACACAACCATCGAAGAACCCCCATAGCTCAAAAAGGGAAGGGGAAGACCTACAACAGGAAGAATTCCGAGAACCATACCGATATTTATAAATACTTCCCCGAAAATGAGCATCGTTACACCTAATGCTATCAAGAGCCCCAGCAGATCCCTCGAGTACCGTGCAATCCTTAAACCCCATAATATCAACGCAAGGAACATAACCATCAACACAATGCCCCCAAGAAAGCCCCATTCCTCCGCAAAAACGGAAAATACAAAATCTGTTTGTTGTTCCGGCAAAAACTTCAACTGGGTCTGTGTTCCCTTCAGGAATCCCTTCCCCAGGATACCCCCTGAACCGACAGCAATCATAGACTGAATGACGTGATACCCCGAACCAAGGGGATCTCTCTCGGGATTAAAAAGGGCCAATATCCTCCCCTTCTGATAATCCCTCAGAAAATTCCAGCATATGGGAATCAGCATAATACCGCCTATACCAGCCAGAGTAATTGAACTCCATTTTATCCCGACAAAAACGGCCATTGATAAAAAGACAACCGCCAGAATCAGGGCGGTACCAAGATCAGGCTGCTTTAATATCAACAAAAAAGGAACCAATACTATCAAGAATGGAAGCAGCAGCCCTTTGAGATTGTAACTCCTGTCAACCTTGTTGTCACTAAAATATTTTGCCAGGGCCAATATAACCGTCAGTTTTGCCAATTCAGACGGCTGGAAAGAAAAACTTCCGACAACAATCCACCTCTGGGATCCATGAACCGCGCTTCCATAAAAAAAGACCAGCACAAGAAGGATGATGGAGACCGCATAAATAATATACGCGTATCTGCCTATAAAATGGTAGTCTACACAGAAGCATACCCCCATAAATACCAGGCCGATCAAAACCCAGTAAATCTGCTTCATATACAGGGGGCTGCCATTAAAATCGGACAGACTGTAACCAGCGCTGTAAAGATTCAAAACCCCTACAAGGCTGATTGACAATACTAAAAAAAGAAGCACCCAGTCAAAACCGAATAATAACCTGCGATCAAATTTCATCTAAAAATCCCCAAAGATATTAAATATCAAAATAAAAAATGAAAAAGTAAAATGAGAAGACAAACAACCTTTCCAAGATATCATTACCTTTCATAATCCCCCCATTTTACTTTTTAATTTTGCATTTTCTATTTTGATATTGTTGAAATATCCATCTATAATCTTCCTGGTAATGGGCGCGGCAGTGGAACCACCATGGCCGCCATGTTCCACGATAACCGCCACCGCTATCTCTGGGTTTTCACGAGGCGCGAAACAGACAAAGAGAGCATGATCTCTCAGTTTATATGGCGTCTTCTTCTCCGGGATATCATCCCCGTCCTCCGGCATACTGACAACCTGAGCCGTACCGGTCTTTCCGCACACATCCGCCTCTTTTCTCCTCAATGCCCCTCCCGTCCCACCGGTCTCATTAACCACTCCCCACAGCGCCTGTTTTAATATTTCAATATTTTTTTTACTGACAGGAACACGGAATTTTTCTTTGGGATTAAATTCCTCGATAATCTGCCCTTCAGCCGTTTCAATCCTTTTTACAATCCTGGGAACATAGGCAATCCCTCCATTCGCCAGGGCACAGTAAACATTCAGCAGTTGTATCGGTGTTACCAGAATAAATCCCTGGCCTATCGCCAGAACAATCGTTTCCCCCATCTGCCATGGTTCCCTGAATTTGTTTAACTTCCACTTC
>JADFWA010000292.1 GCA_015222855.1 Pseudomonadota bacterium
GGATTCAGGAAGAAGTTTAAAAAGTAAATCCGTATTCAATTGTTAAACAGCAAGAAGCAGGGTCAGCGATGGCCCTGCTTTTTTTGTGTCTCCGAAGGGTCCCCCGACGGTCCCCGACAAGCCAAAATCGCGCATTTGTCGGAAGATTTGCGAAGTTTTTGATGCTTGGGATGCGTTTGGTGCGTTTAGGCAACGTTTGGGTGTGTCTATCAAGAAAAAACTTGCATTTTCTAAAAATCATGTTAAAATGTTTTTACGATTAACAATCAAATTCTGAGGTAGCAAATGGCAAAGCGAAAAAATAATCAGCTAAAACGGGGGCGTAAGCCAAAGTTTGAGAGGACCGAGATGGACTTCGTGGGGTTCAGAGTGCCCGCGAAGCTGAAAAAAAGTTACAAGTTGCTTTGCACCATGCGAGACGTTGATATGTCAACAGAGCTACGGGGCTACATGCAGCGTAGTGTAAGGGGTAGTTAGAGCTAGGTATTGGTAAGAGTCAAGTTGATTAGGCCGGTGGTCTAGTCGATTCAATTTTAGCTTGTCGGCGGAGTCGACAAGACGCATCCCGGAGGGATGAGAACTTTAAAAAAGTTGTCATTTCTACCGGGTTTTTTATTTTTATGGAGGTGAATGTTCAATCAAAATGGGGCAAGCTCTTGGGGCCACAGGAGCTATGACCTTTAACTGTGGTCGGTGGAGTGATGTAAGCTTTTCAAAGGTTTCCCCCTTTGTGTTTACCGCTCCTCCACTGACCACAACTTACAAAGGGGGAAACCAAAATGCGTATTCAGAAATTAAAGCGACTACTATCGGCGAACAAAAGCATTTATCTGAATCACCTGAGAGACCTGCAAAAAAGTGGCATCTCACATGCAACTGCAAAGGAAGCACGGATACACAGCAAAGACGAGCGGCGCTTGCGGTTCCCCTATCCCGGTACGTCTGATTTTTTCAGAACGAAGATGTTCGGCAAGCGGGACGGGGCGAAATACTTGCAACCGACAGGTTCGGATGTCCGGTTGTATATACCTAACTCAGTCAGAAGTAAGTTGAAAAATAGTAAGACGCAATTGATGATCACAGAAGGCGAAAAAAAGACTCTGAGGGCATGTCAGGAAGGCTTTAGCACCGTTGGATTGGGCGGCGTCTGGAGTTGGGTACAAGACCATAAACCCATTGACGACCTCGACTCGATAAGCTGGGGAAACAGACAAGTCACCTACGTTCCCGATTCCGATGTATGGCAAAAAGAGGACTGTATGCGTGCCGTGTATGCCTTTTGCAGCGAGCTAAGAGACCGTGGCGCAAATGTCCGGGTAGTAAAGTTGCCAAATCTCGGTCACAAAAAAGCCGGGTTCGATGACTACCTTGTGGCCAAGGGTCATAGGGAATTTGGGAAACTTGAGGCAAAATCGCTTAGTGATGATGTTTTCAACAAAGCAAGGATTTGGTGCGACGGCAGCAAGTATGCAAAAGTGGTCATTGATGAGTCAATCGTTGATGCTGAGAATCTCTTAAGCCTTGAATTGCCTGAAAGAAAAGTTCTTCTGCACCCTTGGCTAAAAGACGGTTCTGTAACGTTGCTGTCAAGTTGGCGCGGGATTGGCAAAACCTGGTTCGCCATGTCGATCTGCAATGCGCTCACCACTGGCGGGGTATTCGGTCCATGGAGAGCACCGGAAGCCGTTCCTTGTCTTTATCTTGATGCTGAGATGGTTATGGAAGATATTCGTGAACGAATATCCAAGTTGAAATTCTCTAAGCGCAAAGCACCCCTGTATATCCATTCAGCGGACATGGCAAATCTCATGGGAGAGAGTGAGCCAAATCTGGCCAGTAAAAAATGGCGTGAGAAAATGGAGCAACGCTTGAAACACTGCGGCGTAAAATTTTGGATACTCGACAATATATCCTCGGCAGCTTCGGCACTTGACGAGATGTCCGCCACAGAGTGGGCACCAATAAGAAGGTGGTTCGTTCATTTGAGATTTGAGGGAATAACGTCACTCATAGTTCACCACCAGGGAAAAGACAGTAGCAGAGGCCCAAGAGGCACCTCTTCTATTGAAGATAATGTTGACACCAGCATTAGCTTGAAATTGCCCAAGGATTACGAACCTGAGGACGGTTGCCGGTTCATTGTAGATTTCACCAAGAAGCGGATATCACAGGAGCACATAGATGCCGTGGCGTCGAGGGAGATGACGCTTGAAGCTGGCGCGGACGGGTTGTTGTCCTGGAGAACGCAAGATGTGAAAGTAAAGAGTAAGAAAGCTGTCATTGAAGCCTTAGATCAGGGTATGAACCAGACAGAAGCAGCAAACATTAGTGGAGTAGGAAGAAGTCGGGTCAGTCAGATCGTGAAGGAAGCTCATAGAAAGGGGTGGCTGGACGTGGAAAACAAACTCACTGACAAAGGCAAGGAAAAGTTTAGTTTGAATGTTTAGTTTAGTCGCCCCTTATAGGGGGGCGACACTAAACATTTTAGCCGTTGTTTAGCTAAATGTTTAGTGGGCCATTTCTGTAAGTAGTTGTTTTCATAGGCTTTCCCCAAAAATGTTTAGTGAATGTTTAGTCTTTTGTTTAGTCACCGCGAAAAAAACACTAAACAATTCACTAAACATTGAGGAAAATTGAAACAGGAGTCAGATAATCAGAACGGGGCGGAAGAGTAGAAAAATGTATGAAACCGACATCCATAGAACGGAAGCAGTTCAGTGAAAAACTAAAGCGAAAAATTCATGAGCGGATTGAAGCGGGAAAATTCCGACAAGAGCTGAAGCAGGTCACATGGGATTATCATGCTGCGGCTTCATATATCAACCAAAAGTTCCCGGAACCGAAGACGATATCTTTCAGGGATTTTCTGTGAGTAGATAGGACATGGCCGAATATCTTTGCTCAAAATGTAACTGGACCTTTTTCGGGATTAGGAGAAAGAGGAAAAATCGCTGTGTAAGATGTGGCGGAAGGCTCAGAAAGAGTAGGCCCAAAACGTTCGGAGATAGCAGGGTGGATGAGGAAAACGGCGTCAGGGAAGCGGAGAAGGAATAATGGATTTCATGGAAACATATCCAGAAGAAATAGAACGGCTATACATACATCTGTTCGGTTTTGGTGGCTCTAAAGAAGACCGTATAGAAAAAATAGCACTTATTGAAAGTGGAATAGATCTAGCGATTGGTTTGATGCAGAATTGCAGTTCCGTAGAAGACCTGAAGTCATTGCTGACAGATGACCATATAGATATGTCGTTTGTGAGAATAGTGGTTCTGATTATCACGGGAAGGCTCAATAACCTGTCTGCCGAGCAATTAGACACCCTGCTCACTCCGGTTGGCTGGAAAAATAACCTGGAATTATGTTTTAAGGATATTCTGACATTGGAAGTGCAGCAATTGAACTGAAGAATGGGAGCATGGTGTGAGAGTGCTGCATGGCGGTGAGGGGTGCAGGAAACTTGTTTGAACCTACTTAACGTGTTTAATACAAAAAGGGACAATCGAGATGGCAGAGAAATATTGTAGAGTAAAACAACCTAATAAACGACGGCTTAAACCACTGACGGAGGAGAGGCTTAGCCAGGCGCTCCGGGCCAGCGGGGGAATTCAAAGTCATGCAGCGCGATTGGTCAGCCGGACTCCAGCGCGTGTCTCCCAAATGATTCGAGAGTCTGATTATTTGAAAGAGGTCCGCGACGCCGAGACTCAAGAAATATTTGACCTTGCCAAAAAAGGCTTAAAGCATCTCGTGAAACGAAAAAATGTCATAGCGTGCATTTACTGCTGCAAGACTCTGGGGAAAAATGAAGGCTGGTCAGAGCGACATGAAGTTGTCTCAGCTAACGTCAACGTCGGCGACCGAGGCGTTCTCTTATTGCCAGCGCCCGCAAACAGCTTGGGTGATTGGGAAACCCTGGCTTCTCAATGGGACCGGAAGCAACTCCCAGCTCCAGATAATGATGTGGTTGATTATTACGGTGATGACGAATAGCCATGCGCCAAGTATCAAAAAGGAAAGACCGTAAGCGCACACTGAAGCAAGCTGAAAAAAGGCAGAAAAAGAGAGAGCGGAGACGTGAGAAACGTATGCAAAAACAGGATGACCGTGATTGATAAATATCAATCGTACTTTATAAAACCCGCTCCCTATATTGCTATTGTTTCAGCTTTTCTCAATCGTATTTTATATTTCTGCAATTTTATAAACTTTAGAACCAGAGAATTTTGACACTGAGGGAGGTGATAAGGTGAAAGGATTTGGAGGTTCATATCGTAACGTAAGATTGCCAAAGTCCAAGCGCGTCAAGTCCAGCAGCGGTGCGCCGACCGACCCCTGGCCAGGCATCCCGACCGACGTGAAGTTGCCAGGGGTTGTCCGCAAGCCGCTGGGGGCACATGGCGGCACGAAGTATGGCCGTGTGCCAAAAAATCACAGAAGTCACAACTATAAATAACTAAATGAGAAAGGAGAAATAGACAATGGAAGATGTAGCTCCGACATTAGAGCGTATCAAAAAGAACTTTGACCACCTGTCCCAGCGTCTACAGAAGCGGTGCACACAGGTTTCCGCTAAGGACTTTACCAAGTTAGATTTCAGCAAGTTGGAACTCCGAGCCTTAAAGCACAACCGGGATTTCCAAACTGAGAAGGTCCGCGAGATCTCCAAACTGAAAGGGAAAGAATTATATATCACCAGAAAAGAAATGCTGAATGTGATAGGCGCTGAGATTAGCCTGGCTCAGGGAGTTCTCGGCAACGTGACGGGGCAGTTTTATCATTTCACCGAGCCTCCCAAACACACTGAAAACCTGGCACGTATGGGTTTTGAATCGAAGTGCAGGGAGATCAGGGATATCCTGAGAGGCATTGACCCCGAGCAAACCGTCCAAAGGAACGGTAAAAAGGTTAGCAAGCGTATTGCTGCTGTTGAAGATGCCTTGAATGGTGATAAAGCGTTAGACTATCTCCACAGTCTGATATCTTCGCCCGATAGCATTATTGCACCCGAAGCTTTGATGAACTTCCGGTTTAAGTACACGGTGGCGAAGAACCCTGAGTTGGCTACGAACCTGGAATATGGTCAGTATTGGTACCGCACCGTGAGAGAGTTACTCGCCAGCTATAATTCCGAGGCCGTCAGGACTTTGATGCTCCACGAAATGGATGCCCCGATCACCATGAGCGAGTTTGCTGAAGTTTTCGTTCCGCAAACCAGCAGAGACAGGGAAATAGTGGGGAAAAGAATATTAGAGGAGCAGCGGGCAAGGGACAGAGAAAGGCAAGAAGAAGAATAACATGGCATCAGCACGCATCGCGGGAAGTGGAAGTAGAAATCAGGTCCATCGTCCAGCCTGATACGACGGATAGCATTGAAAGCAGGCTATCGGCTTTCGCAATTCCGCCTTTGCACAATGACAGTGTTGCGGAGTTTCTAGAGCTCCCATCAGATGTCTGACCCCTATGGTTACATCGAAATGTTAGAGCCATGTTCCTCCTAAAGGGCAGCTCTGGCGGTGTCAGGCTGCCCTGACTTTTTCAATTTTACATTTCTGACATTATGTAACCTTCAATTAAGAATTTCTGAATCTATCCTAAATTCACATACCCAAAATATAACATACGAATCACGTCCTGAAATATTCTGCCCGTGAAAATCCCGTCATTTTCGACAAGATTTTCCCCACCCATATATTGTCATATCCCACAAAAGATAATGTCACCAACGCGATATTTGACGTGCCCAGGCACGCATTTTAAGCTGATAGCCGGAGCTTCCGGGCGTGCATATCCATATCATGCCAATAATCCCCGAATTCAGCCATATTTGACGCATTTCAGGCCGATTTCGGTCAAAATCCGCTATCCAGAATCGTCAGAAAATGACAGGGATTGACAGATCTTTCATGAAATATTGAGCCTGGGTGTCCCAGACCACCTTTTTAACGTATTTTCAACAGTTTATGTTCAATTCGCATGGTTTTGAGCCTTGTAATCTGAATTTGTCCATGTTATGCTATTTTGTAACATTTCAATAACTTATTGCTCTTTTGATATGTTCAACACTGGTACACGGCACAGGCCAGACGTTATTTTTAAGGGGAGTTTGAGCAGCCTTTGAGTTCCACGGAAAGTGGACCTGTGCCGGGGTTGTTCGCTCCCCTTTTTTCGTTCATGGGTCTTTGAAAAATACAACGAAGTTGAAAAGCCGGGCACGGTGTTCACGGTAGCCGCTCAAGTCGGAACTGTGAGATTGCATCAACACCAGGATAAGGGGACGGCGGCATGAGTACTGAGACACACGTGACTGTTAGATTAGTCGAGTAAGCGGAGTTGTCATAAGCAAAACCTCCTTTAGGGAGACCGTTTCGGTTTCCCATTGAGCAGTTCAACATGATTGTGCCGCTCAGTGGTAAACTGAAACACATTATTAACCTTTAACCAAGGGAGGTAGCGTCATGGCAGCAAAAGTTGTAAAGCGGAAAAAAGGCGAAGATTCTTGGAGTGAAGTAACGTTTCCGAGGGCTAGTGGCGGATTTCGCAGCAAGTACAGCAGTCCGTCATTGAAAGTCGGAAAGTACGGCCTGGGGATTTATTGCACCGATCTGCAAGGCGATACCCAGGTCAAAATCTTCTCCAACGGCTCGAAGATTGGCATTTGCCCGGACGACTCGGGCAGCAAGAAA
>JADFWA010000293.1 GCA_015222855.1 Pseudomonadota bacterium
ATGTAAAAGGAATATGCCGGGATATCAGCAAAGATAATTGCGTGGTTTCTGCAGCGATCTTCAACACCCCGGAACAGATCGTGATCTCCGGTCACTCGACTGCCGTTGAAAAAGCGATAGCCAGGGCAAAGGAAGACGGGGCAAAGAGAGCGGTCAAACTTTCAGTCAGCGTCCCCTGTCATTGCTGTTTACTGGATAAGGTGGCTGAGGCATTTAAAGCAAACCTGAACCAGGTCGAATTGAGCGATTGCAAAATTCCCGTTATCCCCAACTGCGATCCCAAGTTGTTCCATTCGAAGGATAACATCAGAGAGCTTCTGGTAAGACAGATCAATTCCCCCGTCAGGTGGCAGGAAACGATAGAAAAAATGACAACAATGGGGGTCGATACCATCGTTGAGATCGGTCCGAAGCGAATACTTTCCGGCCTAATAAGAAAGATAGACAGGAATATACGGGTATTGAACGTTGAAGATGCCGGTTCCCTTGAAAAAACCGTGGAATTTTTTATTAAAGGTAAAGGGTGAAGACTCTTCGGAAAAAACAGGGGGAAGATTCCAAATGTCGATTGCAGAAAGGGTAGTAGATGTTATTATAGAACAACTGGATGTTACCAGAGAGGAATGTGTTCCTGAGGCATCCTTAATAGACGACCTCGGGGCCGATTCTCTCGACCTCGTTGAACTTATTATGGCGATGGAGGAAACCTTCGACTTGGAAATCTCGGATGATGAACTGGAAAAGATCCGCACAATACAGGATATTATTGATTACATAGGAAAAAAGAGTCCAGGTAATTGAAGCACGGCGGCGATAAATTGTCATGACACGATGACAAACAATTCTAACCCGGATAAACCGGAAATCCGAAGCACGAAACTCGAAAGCCGCCAGATGCATGCAGCTCGCCGTGAAGGACGCGGGGATGAAACCCGCCGATATAGACTACATCAATGCCCATGACACCTCTACACCACTCAACGATATCTACGAAACGGAGGCAATAAAGAAGGTCTTCGGTGAACACAGCAAATCACTTGCCGTAAGTTCGACAAAGTCCATGACCGGTCATCTTCTTGGAGCCGCAGGTGGCGTGGAGGCAATGATTGCAATTAAGTCAATTTATGAGGGAGTTATTCCGCCGACCATCAATCTCGATAATCCCGATCCGCAGTGCGATCTGGATTATGTGCCCCACAGGAGCAGGAAAGAGGATATAGAAACTGCCATGTCCAACACCTTCGGCTTTGGGGGTGCTAACGCGGTTTTGATATTTAAGAAATTTAAAAAATGAAGGAAGGATGGCAATATCTTGAAGATTATCATAGGTTCTGATCATGCTGGGTTTCCCCTCAAGGAGAACGTAAAAATTTTTCTTGAAGAGGATATGGAAGTGCTGGATGTGGATACACACAATGGTGAATCGGTGGATTATCCCGACTTCGGTGCAAAGGTCGCGGAAAAGGTCTCTTCGGGAGAATTCGCGAGAGGGATACTGGTATGCGGTTCAGGTGTCGGAATGACGATCGTGGCAAACAAATTTCCAAACGTACGAGCAATCTTATGCCTTGACAGTGAGACGTCCCTTATGAGCAGAAAGCACAATGATACTAATGTCCTTGTTCTTGCGGGAAGGAGAACGGATATCGAAACAGCCAAAACCATTGTCAAGACATGGCTGGAAACAGAATTTGAGGGGGGCCGGCATAACAGGCGGCTTGACAAAATCAAGGATATAGAGTCTGATAAAGGGTAAAAGGTTAAAGGTTAAGGGTCAAAGGTTAGGGCAAATATCTTTTTAAATTGACATAAATTCTGCCACCTTTCACCTTTGACCATTAACCATTAACCCGCCCAAAGGGCGCTAATTTGAACAGGAGGACACATATAATGTCTATTTTACAGCAAACTGACCCGGAGGTTGCCGGGGCAATATTGGAGGAAACGAGACGACAGGCAGGAAAGCTGGAGCTGATCGCCTCGGAGAACTTTGTCAGCGAGGCTGTGCTTGAGGCACAGGGCAGCATCATGACGAATAA
>JADFWA010000294.1 GCA_015222855.1 Pseudomonadota bacterium
ATATCGAAGAAGACCGAACTTGGCGAAGTCGCCCCCGAGGGGGCGAAATACGGCCTGCTTGCAGCTACTGCCGGGGCAATCATCGGGGCGGCGATAGGGATTGTGTCGGGGGAAAGCGTTGGCGACGCGGCCATGAAGGGCGCCGCCGTGGGAGCGGCCGCGGGTTCAACCATGGGAGGCGCCGGGGGATTATCAAACGAGGATGTGCGGCGGAAAATAAGGAAAGACCTGGAGACGAGATCCCTCGAAAGGCGGGCGATAAAACCCCATGAAATCGCGCATGGATTTATCTTCTTTCCCGGAGAGGCAAAACAGGCAAAGGAACTCCGGCTCCGGATTAAAGAGCTGGACACCGGCGTGTCTCACGCACTCGTTATGGAATTTTGAGTGAAAATCCCCCTCACCCTAACCCTCTCCCCAGGGAGAGGGAACTATAAGGAATATCCCCATGAAAAAAATAGCTCCATCAATACTGTCCGCCGATTTCAGTAAACTCGGCGAAGAGATCCTGGCGGTGGAGGAGGCAGGGGCGGATATTATTCACATAGATGTCATGGACGGTCACTTTGTCCCCAATGTCACCATCGGACCCGTCGTGATAGCCTCGCTTAGAAAGGTTACAAACCTCCCCTTCGATGTCCATCTGATGATTGAAAACCCGGAGAGGTTTATCGAAGACTTCGCATCAGCCGGAAGCGATATGATCACCGTCCATGTCGAGGCGGCAAATCACCTTCACAGGACAGTCTCACTCATCAAGGAACAGGGAATCAAGGCCGGGGTTTCCCTTAATCCCGCAACCCCCCTCACACAGATCGAGCAGATCATGGAAGATATAGATCTCCTTCTTCTGATGACGGTAAATCCCGGCTTCGGTGGTCAAAAATTCATAGAAAACATGCTCCCGAAGATAACGAATGCAAGGGATATGATCAATAAAATCTCACCCGGTGTCCTCCTGGAAGTGGATGGAGGCACGACACTCAACAATCTAAAGTCAATAGCGGATGCCGGCGCGGATATCATAGTAGCAGGCGCATCCGTTTTTAAAAGCGAAGACTATCATCAGACCATCGGGAAGATGAAAGAAATTTTGAATTCTTGAATTCGCTTCCACTTTCACCTCTCTAACCCCTTCTACGAGATTTTCATTTTTTAAGCACAGGAAATTTTGTGTTGACAAACGATAAAATCTAACTTATATGACATGTCAAATATTGGCATGTCATACATGTGGGAAAAATATGGAAAGTTTCAGAGATCTTATCTGCTTTAAACTCGGTTCCGCAACGAGGAGAATACAGAAATATTATAACAACAGATACGGAGAGTACGGTATAACTATTGCCCAGTCCTTTATTCTCTTCTCCCTCCTTGAAAGTGATGGATTGAGCATTAAAAATCTTGCTGAGCGATTAAATATTGATAGTTCCGCCATAACAGGTTTAGTTGACAGGCTTGAAAAGGAAAGCCTTGTAGAAAGGCGCGTCGATCCGAAGGACAGGAGATCATTTTCTATCTTCTTAACAAATAAAGGAAAAAATCTGGCTGAAACGGTACTCCCGATTGCCGTGGAATTCAATGAAAAATTAAAAACCAACTTAGGAGAGGAGCAGGAAGAATCTCTCAAAACTTTTCTCTGTGAAATTGAAAAACTTGAGGCTTAAACTCAAACGAACTAAAGGGGAAAGAACATCATGGAATTCAAAAATATCATCCTTCAAAAATCAGATAACATAGCAACCATCAAACTGAACAGGCCCAAGACTTTTAATTCACTTGACGGCGGACTTCTCCATGACCTCGCCGAGGTTTCAAAGATCTGCCTTGATGATGAGGATATCAGAGCGGTAATCATCACCGGAGAAGGGAAAGCATTCTGTGCCGGCGGTGATCTGTCGGTTTTTAAAGACCATCTCAAAACTGACCTGTCAGCCCTTTTCAGTCAAGTTATAAATGATTTAAACGCCGCCATAATGAATATTCGGAAAATGCCAAAACCGGTAATCGCGGCCATAAATGGGGCTGTCGGGGGCGCGGGAATGAGTATCGCCGCCGCCTGCGATTTGAGGATCTGTGCTTCCTCAGCAAAGTTCAGACAGGGCTATACCGGGGTGGGTTTGACCGGCGACGGAGGATGGTCGCTAACTGTTCCCCTCCTGGTTGGATTCGGAAAAGCAAGTGAACTGCTCTTGCTTAATCCTGTATTCGATGCCGGACAGGCATTAGAGTGGGGATTTGTTAACAAAGTAGTAGAAGATACAGAACTTGAAAAGGAATCGCTTGAAATTGCAAAGAAACTTGCCTCAGGTCCGACGAAAACATTCGCAATCGCCAAAGCAAACCTGAACCACGCAATGCTCGGACTTTTGGAAAGACATCTCGAACTGGAAGGCTCCGGTATGATAAAGGCTGCAAAAACATCCGATTCACACGAGGGAATCAGAGCTTTCCTCGAAAAACGAAGCCCTGAATTCATAGGGGAGTGAGGAGGCACACAATTATGAAGGCATTGTTTTCTCCAATTGCCTCGTTCCCATGCTCCAGCGTGGGAACCCACATGCATTCCCACGCTGGAGCATGGGAACGAGAAATGCGATCAACCTTGAACCTTGAACCGTGAACCATTTCTTGGTTCCGGCTTGTCCGGGTTAGGAGAGAATAAAGGAGGTACATTCTATGGAAGCTCTGTTTACACCAATTGATATCGGAAACCTGAAACTGAAAAACAGGATAGTAATGCCTGCCATGCATCTCAATTACACCCCGGATGGTGAGGTAACAGACAAACTCATTGCCTTCTATGAAGAGCGGGCAAAGGGTGGAGCAGCCCTTATAATAGTCGGAGGCTGCGCGGTGGATGAGTACGGCGGTTACCTGAACATGATAGGAATAAGTGATGACAGGTTCATCCCCGGGCTCAAAAGACTCACCGATGTAGTCCATAGACACGGCGCTCTCATAGCTTCACAGCTTTTCCATGGCGGAAGGTATATCCACTCTTCCTTTATAGGACGGAGTCCTGTAGCCCCGTCTCCGATCGCCTCCGGTTTGACTCGAGAAGAGCCGCGGGAGATGACCATAGAAGATATAAAATACACCACAGATAGCTTCGCCAGGGCCGCCGAGCGGGCCAAAGAGGCCGGATTTGATGCAGTAGAGATAATCGGATCTGCAGGATACCTGATAACTCAGTTTCTCTCTCCGATCACCAACAAGAGGACAGATGAATACGGCGGAAGCTTCGAGAACAGAATGAGGTTCGGCCTGGAGGTGGCAGGTGCGGTAAGAAATGCCGTCGGTAAAGACTTTACCGTCCTGATACGTCTCGGAGGCAATGACTTCATGCCGGGAGGCAACACCAACAGGGAAATCAGGTTGTTTGCGGCGGAGCTTGAAAAATGTGGCATAGACGCCTTCGACATAACCGGAGGGTGGCATGAGTCCAGGGTGCCCCAGATAACCATGGGGGTTCCGAGAGGGGGGTATACATACCTTGCCCGGGGAGTAAAAAAGGTCGTGTCGAAACCGGTTATTTCATGCAACAGGATAAACGATCCCTTCCTTGCCGACAAAATCATAAGGGAGGGAAGCGCTGACATGGCAGGCTTTGCCAGAGGACTTATAGCCGATCCCGAAATGCCCAACAAGGCAAGAAATGGAAGATTAAATGAGATCACACCCTGTATTGGGTGCAATCAGGGATGCCTTGACAATGTGTTCGTTATGAAACCCATCGAGTGCATGGTAAACCCGAGGGCAGGCCGCGAGCTTGATGCGCCTCCGATATCGAAGACAGAAACACCGAAGAAGGTCATGGTAATAGGGGGTGGACCCGG
>JADFWA010000295.1 GCA_015222855.1 Pseudomonadota bacterium
GGAAAAATATATCGCTGACCAAAATCATGCCGTAAAATATATTCTGGCCCTTGCTGTTTGTATCCACATCCGGAAAGAGGGCGAAGAGGAGAGCAATACCCAGCATAATCATGATGTTCTGCAGGGAAAACCTGGTGTTGAAGAAGTAGAGCCATCCGCCGATAAGCAGTATGAAAAAAATGACTCCACCTGCCATGTGTCCTTTATATCCGCTGATCTTTCTGCCCTCAACTTTTAGTAAATTCGGTGTTTCAATATAACAATCCGAACTGAAAAGTTCCATGATTATTACGTTGAGACATAATTTATGATATACTCTTGAAAATGGTGGATTAATGAAATTTTTCGTAGGGGCGGGGTTTATCCCCGCCCGTTTAGGGGTGGCATATAAAATGCCACCCTACATTGCCACATGCCACATGTAAGGCAGAGGTCTAGCCCTGCATGAGTAATGGCAAGGCTAAAGCCTTGCGCTACATTCCTACATTGAGGGTGCAAAATGATAGCAAGGCCAAAGGATGCGGCTACTGTGATGCTTATTCGAGAATCTCACCACTTGGATGAAGGTGGGCTTGAGGTATTGATGGTGCTAAGACACCCCGAAAGCATGTTTGTGCCAAGCTGTTATGTGTATCCGGGGGGCTGTCTGGATGAGGATGACTGTTCGCCGGAGATGGCAAGTCTTTGTACCGGAATTGATCGGGATACCGCCCGCCGCTTGATTAATAACATTTCTCCGCCGGAAGCGGCGCTGGGTGCATGGGTGGCCGGTATCCGTGAAACATTTGAGGAAGTTGGTCTGCTTCTGGCCTATGAAAGGGACGGATCACTGGTCTCCCTGGATTCAGAGGAGCGGATAGAGAGGTTCAGCGCCTACCGCTGGGCACTTTGTGAGGGAAAAATCGACTTGAAAGATATGCTCAGGAAAGAGGAGCTTACACTGGCAGCCGACCGCCTCCACTATTTTTCCCACTGGATCACGCCGGAACTGCTGCCTCTTCGTTATGATGTGAGGTTCTTTGTGGCAGAGGTGCCGGACAATCAGAAGGCACTGCATGACCGCGTCGAGTTGACCGGACATGTATGGATTTCTCCTCAAAAGGCGCTTGATGAATATGAACAGGGAAAGTTTGATATGGTACTGCCAACGATTATGACCCTTGCAGATCTCTGTAAGTATAAGACGGTTGACGATGTAATTCGGTCCACCTGTGAAGAAAAAGATATTCCCGCAATTCTTACAAAGATGGTAGAGCTTGATGACAGATTGGTGGAGGTCATGCCGGATGGAGAAGTCTTTACTGCTCGTCCCCCTGAATATCCTGAAGGGTGAGCCCCTTCCCCTTGTAAGAGCAGCATCTTGCTGCGATAAGTTATCGCGGCTGGAAGCCACTCCTTCAAAAAATCAAATCCTCCCTACTTAAACTTAACCTTTGGAGTGGCCTTGGCAATTTCGGGCGCCTCAAAGAAAGTGGCCTTACCAAAGCCGAACATCCCGGCCAGGAGATTGGCGGGGAAACTTCTTATCTTGATGTTGTATGTCTTCACCGCTTCATTGTAGCGCCTTCTCTCAACGGCTATCCTGTTTTCCGTTCCCGCCAGTTCATCCTGCAAACGGATGAAGTTTTGGTTTGCCTTGAGATCAGGATACCTTTCCACAACAAGCAGCATTCTGCTCAGGGCGGTCGATAATTCATTGTTTGCCTTGATCTTTTCGGAGATCTTCCCGGCGCCGCCGACTTTTGCCCTTGCATTTGTCACTTCAATAAAGACATCCTTTTCGTGCTTGGCGTAGCCCTTTACCGTCTCCACAAGATTGGGGATAAGATCGTATCGCCTCTGGAGTTGATTTTCTACCTGTGCCCATGATGCTTTTACAGACTCATCCAGGGAAACGAAGGTGTTGTAGGTGCCTTTGAAAAAAGAGTAGAAGGAAAAAAGCGCTACGAGGATTATCGCAAATGTGATCAAGATATTTCTCATGGTTTTGGTCATGTCTTACCTCCTCAAAATTTGTGTAAGTGTTAATTATTCGTAACTACTCCTTGAGGTTGGCCGTTATCTTTTTAATCCTTTCGGTTACTTCCATGGATTCATCTATCAGCGGGCCAAAATCCCTCAAAAGAGAGTCAAAGTCAATCTCTTGTTTCACTTTTTTTATCTTTTTGAGCGCTTCGGGCGGAAGAGATTTTTCTGTTTCTTCGTACACCTTCAGAAAGCTTTCCATGTCTTTTCGGTATTTATTCAGCGATTTCAAATTACTGTTGACAATATCTGTCGAGTTGCTGATCTCATCGGCTGCACCGACTGCCAGCTGACCTGTAGATGCCATCTTTTCAGACTGTAATATCTGTGCCTGTGTCTTTTTTAATTCTGCAA